>JAPLFF010000007.1:1200000-1500000 GCA_026390775.1 Ignavibacteriales bacterium
CTAAGGCTTCTTTAGCTTTATTCAGGGTCTCATCCTGAGTAAAAGGAATGTCCTTTATAATCCCGATGTCAAGAAAGAAAATTTTATGGGATGACGTAGTAATTTCATTTCTCATAATACCTCCCTTCTTAGTGCAAGTATTTTCACTAATTTGCGAACCAAACAGAAAAGCATGGCTAAAGGAACATTATCCTTCCATGACAATTCTAGAATAGAGGAGATAATTTATAACGAATTAAGTTATGTCAGAATGCCTCATGATCAGAGCCAAAATGGATTCAGTGGAAAGAAACTGAGAATCGAATCCACACATATAAGCGATCCGATTGATATTAAGTTAAAAGAAATAAGGTAATTGTGCAATTGAATTATCCGGGCGGTTCAGAGCTGGGTCTCAGTATTTTTTATTTTGTTAAGTGCCGTTACTCCGGAGTGACAACCCTAAAACCGGCAACCAACCACCGTTCTAAAATTATTTTTATTATGCTTTTAAAATAACCAGAGCTTAGTATTTATTTGTTCTTTTTTCGTTTTGAAAAACGCATATATGAACAAAACGCCAAAGAGAAGATCTATAATTGCAGTACTGAGAATCATAATCGGAGTGCGCTGCTGAGAGAAAAGTATTATAACCGCAATACCAAACGAGAATTTTTCTATTATAGCTGGAATCATCATAAGTTTATAACGAAGAGGATTGGTTGCAATCAGGAAAAACAAAATTTGCCAAGCGATGCCTAAACCTATAAATCCGTAAAAATATTCCGGGTGAGTTATTGCGGGCGGAAAGTCAACATTAAATCTAGATTCGGAAAAGTACATCGGCAGCAAAACAATTAATCCGTAAACTCCGGCCACAATAAAAATATATTTTACTGATTTCATAAATTCTCCTAGAATTATTTTCATGGAAAATTAAGCCGGCTCTGAATTTAAATCAACAAGAATCAATCCCTAACGCTTAACAAACTCAAGTTTCCCCGCTCCGGGATAACGAATTACAATTGTGTCTCCCGATTCAAATTTGTTCATTAGCAATTCTGCAGAGAGCGGATTGATGATATACTTTTGCACAGTGCGTTTCAAAGGTCGAGCACCATATGTTAGATCATATCCGTGCTGAAGCAGAAAATCTTTTACATCTTCATCAACGTCTATCATGATATTCTTTTCGGCGAGCATCTTTCCTACTTTCTGCAATTGTATATCAATAATTTGTTTCAGTTCACTTTTTAATAACGGTTTGAAAAATACTATTTCATCAATACGGTTTAAGAACTCGGGGCGGATGGTTCTTCGTAAAAGTTCAGAGAGCGAAACACGAAGTTCACCGATTATGTTTTCGAAATTGGTTTCATTTATCTCAGAAAGTTTATCCTGAATCAAATGTGAGCCGAGATTAGATGTCATTATAATAATTGTGTTTTTAAAATCAACCGTTCTGCCTTGATTGTCTGTTAATCTGCCGTCATCTAAAACTTGAAGAAGTATATTAAAAACATCCGGATGGGCTTTTTCAATTTCATCAAGAAGAACAACTGAATAAGGTCTTCGGCGAACCGCTTCCGTTAATTGTCCGCCTTCATCATAACCAACATATCCGGGAGGTGCACCAATCAACCGCGACACGGAAAATTTTTCCATGTATTCGCTCATGTCTATTCTTATCATAGCGTGTTCGTCATCGAACAGAAATTCTGCCAGAGAACGCGCGAGTTCTGTCTTTCCCACTCCCGTTGTTCCAATAAAGATGAATGAACCGATCGGACGGTTGGAATCCTGCAATCCCGCACGCGATCTTCTAATTGCATTTGCAACAGCAGCAACAGCATCGTCCTGCCCTATAACTCTTTTATGCAATTCGTCTTCCAATCGTAAAAGTTTTGCGCGTTCGCTTTCAAGCATTCTGCTTACCGGAATGCCGGTCCACTTTGCAACCACTTCAGCAACATCTTCAGCATCAACTTCTTCTTTAAGCATTTTGTTGTTCTTTTGAATGACAGCAAGTTCTTCGGTTTCTTTTTTTAGGTTACGTTCTAATTCATTTATAATACCATAACGTAGCTCAGCAACTTTACCAAGATTTCCTTCGCGTTCAAAACGATCTGCATCAACTTTTGCTTTTTCAATCTCACTTTTCATAGAACGAATTCTCTGGATCTTTTCTTTTTCCAACTGCCAGTGCCCTTTTAATTTGTTTCGTTCTTCATGAAGTTCACTAAGCTCTTTTTGCAGTTCGCCAAGACGTGATGCAGAATCCGAATCTTTTTCTCTTTTTAACGCTTCTCTTTCGATCTCAAGCTGTTTTACTTTTCGTTCAACAACATCAAGCTCTTCCGGCATAGAATCAATTTCGATTCTAAGCTTTGATGCGGATTCATCTATAATATCAATAGCTTTATCAGGAAGAAAGCGGTCAGTGATATAACGGTTGGAAAGTTGAACAGCAGCAACGATTGCCCCGTCGGTTATTCTTACACCGTGATGGATTTCATAACGTTCTTTTAGTCCGCGTAAAATTGAAATTGAATCTTCTTCATTTGGTTCAGATACAAGTATAGGCTGAAATCTTCTTTCAAGCGCCGCATCTTTTTCAATGTACTTTCTAAATTCATCAAGAGTTGTAGCACCAATTGCGTGAAGCTCTCCGCGAGCGAGCGCCGGCTTCAAAATATTTGCCGCATCCATTGATCCGTCTGTTCTGCCCGCACCAACAAGTAAGTGCAATTCATCAATGAATAAAATTATTTCACCCTCGGCTTCCTGAACTTCTTTAATAACAGCTTTGAGACGTTCTTCAAATTGTCCACGAAACTGTGTCCCTGCTACGAGAGCGCCCATATCTAACGCAACAATTCTTTTTGTTTTGAGAGTCTCCGGCACATCCCCGGATACAATTCGATGAGCAATGCCCTCAGCAATAGCAGTTTTACCAACACCGGGTTCGCCGATTAACACCGGATTATTTTTTGTTCTTCGCGAAAGTACTTGCAAAACACGTCTGATCTCTTCATCGCGCCCGATCACTGGATCAAGTTTATTAGAACGTGCAAGATCGTTCAGGTCACGCCCGTACTTTTGCAAAGATTGATATGTGTCTTCTGGATTTTGTGAAGTTACTCTTTGATTTCCTCGGATATCTTTAAGCGCCAAGTAAATTATTTTTTTATTGATTCCCGTTTCATTTAATATTTTTCCGGCGGGACTTTTATCTTCACTTAGTGCAAGAAGAATGTGTTCATTCGAAACATATTCGTCTTTTAACAATTTTGTTTCTTCGGAGGCGATATCAAACAATTTTGCAGAGTTTATCGAAAGTTGTTGGTTCCCTATTCCGCTTCCGGAAATTTTTGGTAGCCGCTCTAATAACTCTCCAATCTTTATTCTTATATGATTGATGTTAGCGCCGGATTTTTGAATAATTGAAACAGCAAGATTTGATTGATCTTGAAGCATAGCAGCAAGAAGATGTTCAGGTTCAACAATTTGATTGTTATAGTTTTGGGCAATCTCTATTGCACTTTGAACAGTTTCTTGAGCCTTGACCGTAAACTTATTTAAATTAAAAGCCATTGTCATAACCCAAATAATTTTTAATACTAATTTACCGCTCATACAAATCATTTACTAAAATAGTTTCGAGTTCGTAATAAATCATTACGAATTAGTAAATATTGAATTAGTAATAAAATTCTACTGTCAGTTATTTCATAATCAGTTTATTGAGTGTAATTGCTAATTGTTTTAATTTAGTGCCCCCGTTTCTCAAACTCTTTAATAAATTATTCCGGAACGAAATGAATTTTGAAGATGATACAATAGTAGCTTTAGCAACACCGGCCGGAGTTGGCGCTATTTCGGTAATACGAGTTAGCGGCCCAGTTAGCATTTCTTCAGTTGATAAAATCTTTGAGGGGAAACATAAATTATCTAGTAGTTCAACACATACAATTCATTACGGAAAGATTTTTGATGAAAATAAAGAATTGATAGATGACGTACTAATTTCAATTTTCAAAAAACCAAATTCTTACACCGGAGAGGAATCTGTAGAAATCAACACTCATGGAAGTTCTCTCATAACACAGAAAATAATCCAAACACTTTTGAAATTGAATATTCGTACGGCTGATCCTGGGGAGTTTACAAAAAGAGCATTCTTGAATGGAAGAATAGATCTGGCTCAAGCTGAAGCCGTTGCTGATTTAATAAATTCAAGAACTGAAGCTTCGTTTCGAGGAGCGCGAAATCAGCTTGATGGACTACTTTCCCAAAAAGTTGAGGATTTAAGAAATAAATTAGTAACGGCATCATCGCTTATAGAATTAGAGTTGGATTTTGCAGAAGAAGATCTAGAATTCGTTTCAAAGACTGAGGTAATTAAATTAATTGATGAAATAATTCTTGAAATTGATCAACTATTAAAAACATATAAATTTGGCAAAGTTATAAGAGATGGAGTGAATGTTGTGATAGTTGGCAAACCGAATGTGGGGAAATCATCTTTGCTAAATTATATTTTAAAAGAATCTCGCGCAATCGTAAGCGATATTCCCGGGACTACACGAGATGTAATTCGCGAAGAAGTTTCAATTGATGGAATTTTATTTCGTTTGTTTGATACGGCCGGAATCAGAAGTTCGTATAATGAAATTGAAAAAGAGGGAATATCTCGCAGTCAAAAAGCAGTGAAAGATGCGGATATTGTAATTTTTTTAAATGATGTAACTGAGAGTTTTTCTATGGACTTATATAATCAATTATTACAACTTACATCCAAAGAAAGAATATTAACAGTATTGAATAAAATTGATCTAAAACCTGGGGAATCTTATTTTGGAGATATTAAAATATCAGCATTGAATGGTATAGGCATTAAAGATTTATTCAATTTATTGAAGGAAAAAGCAGTAGGCTCTAGCAACTATACAGAGAAATCGGCCATTATTTCATCAGTCCGTCATTATGAAGCACTTGTTAATGCAACCGGACAACTAAGAAATGCTAGAAAATCAGCCGAGAATAAAATGAGCGGCGAATTTATATCCACAGATCTGAGAAGTGCAGAAGAGTCCCTTGGAGAAATAATAGGGATTGTGTCTTCTGATGACATATTGAACAATATTTTCGCAAAATTCTGCATTGGAAAATAATTAGTTTCACGGGAAACGGATGATATCAAATCTTAATAAATAAAATCGTTCCATGTGAAACAGAAAGCTTTTAATGAGAAATTTTGATATTATAATTATCGGTGGAGGTCACGCTGGGATTGAGGCTTCCATTTCAGCTGCTCAAATGGGCTGTTCAGTTGGACTTGTAACTATGGATAAAAATGCTATTGGTAGAATGTCGTGTAATCCAGCGATCGGAGGTAGTGCTAAAGGGCATTTAGTTCATGAAATTGATGCACTTGGTGGATTTATGGGTATTCTTGCTGATAAAACTGGAATACAGTTTCGTGTACTAAATAAATCAAAGGGTCCGGCTGTATGGGCGGGTAGGTGTCAATCAGATAGAAAGTTATATTCGCTAGAGGCTGTAAATTTAATAACTTCATTTAATAATCTTGAAATTATTGAAGATTCAGTTCTTGAAATTTATGAGGAAAATAAGAAAATTTCGTATGTAAAAACTATTTCAGGGAATGAATTAAAATGTAAAGCACTAATAATTTGTTCTGGGACTTTCTTGAACGGATTAATGCACACGGGTTTAATTTCATTGAAGGGCGGACGATATGGTGAAAAATCGGCATTAGGATTAACTGAATCGCTAATAAATTTAGGTTTTTCATCAGGTAGGTTGAAAACTGGAACTCCACCACGATTAAAGAAAGATTCAATCAACTGGGAAATTTTAGAAGAGCAAAAGGGAGACGAAAATCCTAAGCCTTTTTCGCTTCGAACATCTAAAAATCAATTCCCATTTCTTCCACAAGTAAGCTGCCACATTACCTATACTGATAGAGTAGTACACAGTATTCTTGAAAGGGGATTTGATAAATCACCTATATTCACTGGGTTAATTGAGGGTGTTGGTCCTCGATATTGTCCATCAATAGAAGATAAAATTGTTAGGTTTTCGGATAAACTTCGACATCAGCTTTTTTTAGAGCCTGAAGGTTTAGACTCAGATCAGATTTACCTTAATGGTTTTTCAACTTCATTGCCAGCAGAGATACAATATGAAGCAATACAAAAAATTAGAGGACTCGAAAATGCGGAAATAGTCCGCCCTGGATATGCAGTTGAATATGATTATTTTCCACCTTATCAAGTTGATCTTACTCTAGAAACTAAGTTAATAAAAGGACTTTATTTTGCAGGACAAATTAATGGAACTTCCGGATATGAAGAAGCTGCTGGACAAGGAATTATAGCAGGAATTAATGCAGCTCTACAAATACAAAAGAGATCTGAATTTATTTTAAAAAGAAGTGAAGCTTATATTGGGGTTTTAATAGATGATTTGGTTTCGAAGTCCACTAGTGAACCTTATAGAATGTTTACTTCTCGAGCTGAACATAGACTTCTTCTACGGCAAGACAATGTAGACAGAAGACTTCTAAAATATGGATATGAATTTGGACTAATATCTAAAGAATTATTTAATGAAACGAGAGAAAGAGAAGTCTTAATAACTATAGGTAAAGATTTGTTGTCGAAAACGAAAATACTGCCTAATCAAATAAATATTTTACTAGAGACAAAAAATCTTTCCGAGATTGATAACTCCGAAACAATTGAAAAGTTAGTAAAAAGACCAGAACTGTCATTAAAAGAGATATTAAATTTGTTAAGATTAGAAGATTCAGTAGTATATAGTAATTTGATTAATAAAGAAGAATTATTAGAGCAACTAGAGATTGAAATAAAATATGAGGGATATATTAAGAGGCAAGAAGAACTAGTTGTAAAAACAGAAAAATTAGAAAAAATGTTAATACCATTAAATTTAAATTATAATAATTTAAAGACTATTTCTACTGAAGGAAGAGAAAAATTAGCTAAAATCAAGCCACATTCGATAGGTCAGGCCTCTAGAATCTCTGGAGTCACACCTTCAGATATTTCCGTTTTATTAGTATATTTAAAAAGTTAATTCAGAGGGTTTTGTTGGATCTTCAAGAGCAGTACTTACGGGAACTAAAAAAGCTTTTTTGGGAAAATAGTCTTAATCCAGATGAATATCAGTTAGAAAGATTAGCACACTTTGCACATCTTGTTACACAAAAAAACACAAAACTTAACTTAATCTCTCGACGTGATGTTTTACAAATAATCGAAAACCATATTTTTATTTCTTCTTATATAGCAGAATATCTTCCGAGTAAAATTTCTAAATTTTTAGATATTGGCACAGGAGGAGGGTTCCCGGGAATTCCGTTGGCAATTACTTGCCCTGCGATGCGAGGCGTTCTTGTAGATTCAACTGCAAAAAAAATTGAAGCAGTAAAAGAATTTATTAATAAACTTAAACTGAATAATATCGTAGCAGAAAATTCCAGAGTTGAAAGCGAAGAGTTTAAACAAAAATATTCCGATTCTTTTGATTTAGTATTAAGCCGCGCAACAGTTCCATTAATTATTCTCCTTCGTTATTCGCTGCCTTTAATTAAAGAGAAAGCTTACATTGCTACAATTAAAGGGGGGGATTTGATTGATGAATTTAAAACAGCAGAATTGAAATACAAAGCACACATTAAAAAGTCCACTGTTTTCGAATTGTCATACAAACCCACCAATGCAAGAAATGAAAAAGGGAAGAAGTTGATTTTATTGGAGATCAACAAGTAAACTTTTTCGACCAAAGAATACCCTCCTCTTTTTAAGTGAACAGTTTCAAGAATAAAGCTATATTTGTTCGTCGGAATTATTTGATAATGATTTAACTTATTTAATCCTTTATTTCGCCCTTATAAAATAAAGCTGAAATAGCTATCTGATAAAATGAATCTTACAGAAAAATTTTTAAGATATTCTGCAAATAGAGATGTCGTTTTTGTTCTAGGCGCAGGAGCTTCTCACGCCGATGGAGTTCCGTTGCAGAGAGATATGTTGCCGATGATCATTTCAGGTAGAATAAACGAGATTGAAAATTCAGAGATTGGGAAAATTGTAACGGAGTTTATTAAAGATAATTTTGAATTCAATCCGACTACAAATCAATACCCGCAGTTAGAAGCAGTGTTTGGGTTCATAGATTATTTTATTCAACAGAATGAAAGCCTTAATTCTAAATATACAAATGAAAAAATTAGAGACATTAAAGAATATCTAATTAAGTTAATTCACTACGTTGTTAATATTCAAACTGATAAACGAAGTCATTTCTATCATCTATTTTGGAAAGCAATACAAAAAAATAATTCAAACACTTCAATCATTACACTAAACTATGATACCTTGCTTGAACAAGCATTTGATTTTTTGTTTAAGAATCACGGGTACATTGATTATTGTATTCATTTAATGAATTACGAGCGCTTACCAGAATTACGGGATTTTAATTTTTGGATTAATCCGCGAGAACCTGTATCGGTAGATAAAGAGGATAATCCAATTCCTTTTAAAATTATAAAATTACATGGAAGCTTAAACTGGAAATATTGTAAGTGTTGCAACCAAACTTTGCTTACTCCCTGGGATAGAATGATAGATTTAAATAAGGGAAAATTTTTGGGTTATACTTATCCCGAGAATAAAGAATACGAGGTTCTATGTCCCATAGACGGGACAGAATTTCAAACACTTATAATGCCGCCAACGTATCTCAAAACAATCCATCATCCATTAATTTCGCAATTAATGGCGGAAGCTTCCCGCGAAATTAGAGCGACAAAAAAAATTGTGTTCATCGGTTATTCGCTTTCTAACTCAGACGTACATATTAAAGCATTATTTAAAAAACAAATGACTCTGGAAAAAGAAATAATAGTTATAAACCCCAAACACAAAGAATCTTTAGAACTTAACTACAAATCACTCACTCCCAATGTACGTTTCATTTATTCTTCCTTCGAAGAATTCGTTAATGACGAAAATGAAATAAATTCAATCTTTTCTTAGAAATTTATTGACACAATCAAAATCTCGCTCTATTTTAACACTACTTCATTAAAGTAGTGGAATTATCACAATGTTATCAAAATTAGCAACGTTAATATTAGGCGTTTTGTCCGAAAGAGAGCATAATCCTTACGAGATTACAAAAATGCTTGAAAGATTAAATACACGCAAATGGCTGCCGCTGGCAGATTCGACAGTATATGCGACAATTAATAATTTGAAAAAAAACGGACTCATTTTAGGACGACAAGAGAGAAATGGAAATCTTCCTGAGAAAACAATTTACAATATCACGCCTGAAGGTGAATTTGAATTACATTCTTCGATAACAAGTTTTTTAGAAGATGATTCAACCGGGCCATCAAATTTTGATATAGGAATTCTATTAATGTACAATCTTAGCAAACCCGAAATTATGATGAAGCTTAAAAAAAAATTAGAGCGGCTTGAAAATTTTTCTTATAACATCAGAAAACAAATTTTGAATTTCGAAATGGATCCTTCTAAAGTTGCATATACTAGTTTGGCTATGCTGAAACATAGGATGCATTTAACAGAAGCTGAAATGAAAACAATTCGTGAGTTGATCAAAGAATTAAATGTTAGATATACTATTTCTGATATATCACCTTTCGATATGAGAATGATGTAAGACTTACCGAGAAGAATAATTTTAATTAGCAGTTATCGAAACAGTGCGGCCCTCCTAAAACACGTTCTCTACCAAATCAAAATTTCTTACCGTTTAATTATTAGATCAACATTGTATTCATCTAACTTTGTTGAGCTTGCAGATTTTGGATAAGGATTTAATGATTTAAGAATTATTCGGTAGCCGTTATAATGAATTTCTCTTGGGAATAATGCAGTGTGAAGAAATGTATGTAATTGTTCTCTTCCATTAGAGAGTATTAAACTAACCCCGCCGTCACCAGCCCAAACACATATTACATCCATGGGGCAACGTGAATCGCCAACACCATCAAATTTGATTGTAATATTATTCTCAATTGATGCTTCCTGACCATAATTTATCTGTACTAAAACAGAATCAATTATTTTATTTATAACAACAGCCGGTGTATTCGGCGAAGTTAAGTCTACATTTTCTTTACAGCCAATGCCACCTATAACGAAAAGAATAGCGGAGAGAAGTCTGATTTTTGTCAAGTAGAACTCATTTTATTAACAAGATTAATCTTATAAAAACGATTGAGAAAATAAAGGAAAAAAATATTTGTTACTCTGCATTAAACCATTAGCATAGACATACCTGTCTATGGTTTGTAAGCAAAATATTTTTTATTTAGATGGAATATACAATGAAAAGGATATTCGCAATATTAATAATTCTCAGTGTAAGCTATACAGCCATTTCCGCACAAACTGTTACACCCAAAATAGACAAAACTCAAAAAAACCAGCAACTAAGAATTCATCAGGGAATAAAAAGCGGAGAACTTACGCGAGGCGAAGTTCGGAAATTAGAAAATCAACAAAAGGCAATTCAACGTGATAAGCGAATTGCAAAAGCCGATGGCGCTCTAACTCCCGGCGAGCGCAGACATATTCGAAACGAACAAAATAGAGCGAGTAAAAATATTTACATAAAGAAGCATAATAGAATTAAACAATAGTCTTCCCCCGCACAAGTGGCTCATACATACTCCCTAAAATCCGCTCTATGAAGTTTAGTAGAGCGGATTTTTTAATAATAATTCAGAGATCGAATTTCAGTTTTTAGTGATAGTGTTATTTATTTTCATTTTATTTAAAGAAACCGAACCTTATCTTGCATCGAATAAAAATATATGGACAAAATAAAAAAGAAGAGTCGCAACCCTTTTCAAAAACATTAAAGGATATTTTAAATTAAAAACAATTATATGAACCGTTCTGAAAAATTATCTGTTGAATTACACAACTCAGTTTTCGGCGATCCATGGCACGGCGCATGTCTAAAAGATGTTCTTGAAAACATTTCTTTTAAGCAAGCAAACAAAAGATCAATTCCATCTGCACATAACATTATTGAACTAACATCGCATCTTAATTCGTGGACAGAAGAAATCTTAAAACGATTTAACGGGGGCCAACCTTCTTTACCCACAATGGGGGACTGGCCAACTCCTAAGTATAAAACCGAAGAATATTGGCAAGCAGTAAAACAAAAACTATTTGCAGATACAAATAAATTGATTGCTGTAATCAAAAAATTTCCGGAAGATAAACTTGATGAAATTGTTGGTGGAGAACGAAACGCTACACTTGGAACGGGTTTTTCTTTTGAAGGATTTATAATCGGGTTGGTTCAACATAACGCATATCACTCCGGCCAAATAGCGTTATTAAAAAAAATGGTTTGATACGGTAACAATATTGTTTAATAAACGTCTATTTAATAGTTGAATACAATAATTTCTACTGAATAACGTTTACAGTCTTAGAAACACTTAATTGTCTTTATCATTCATCCACTAACCTTAGGGGTTAAGATGGTTTCTAAAGTTGCATCTCTTTTATTAACATTTCTATTTCTCTACGCATCAACATCATATTCGCAGGAAGACCGATCATTAACTAAAGAAGGCGCTCCCAACGTTTTTATTGATTGCAATTATTGCGACATTAACTTTATCAAAGAGCAAATACCAATTGTTAATTACGTGCGTGATCGGAAAGACGCGGATATTCATGTTCTTTACACTTCACAAAGCACTGGATCTGGAGGAAGTGATTACACTTTACTTTTTATTGGACAGAATAAATTTGCTAATATGAACGATACGGTAAAGTACACTACGAATAAAGGCGATTCGGATGATCAATCAAGAATAAAAATGGTAAAAGCGCTTAAGCTTGGATTGATCCGATACATTTCTAAATCACCTGTTGCAGATCAAATGAATATTTCATTTTCTAAAAGCAGCAAGGTGGAACAGCCAAAAGATGACTGGGACTATTGGGTTTTTAAGTTAAGCACCAACGGAAATTTTAGCGGTGAAAAAAATTACAACTACAAATATATTTATAGCTCGATCTCTGCAAACAGAACAACTGAAGAACTAAAACTTAATTTTTCTCTATCTAATGATTATAGTGAAAGTAATTATTTATATGAAACTTCAACCGGAACCGAAAAAATAACGAACATTACACGAAGCCAATATGCGAATGCGTCGCTTATTAAAGCTATAAATAGTAATTGGTCATGGGGAATTTGGGGTAATGGATATACCTCAACTTATGATAACATTGATTTTAGTTTTTCATTTGCACCCGGAATCGAGTATAATATTTTTCCATATTCAGAATCGAACGTACACCAGCTAAGAATTTATTATAAAATTTATAATACTTTTAACAAATACGTTGACGAGACATTCTATTTCAAGAAAAAAGAGAACTTATGGCAACATTCACTTGACGGGTCACTATCGCTGATTGAACCGTGGGGAAGTCTTAGCCTTGGAGGTGAGATACAAAACTATTTAGATGATTTTACCAATTTTGGTTATAGAATTTACAGCTCTGCAAGTCTAAGATTGTTTAAAGGGTTTTCTCTCGACTTTTACATCAATTATAATAAAGTTGGTAAACAGATAACATTACCGCTTGCAGGCGCATCCCTTGAGGAAGTTTTACTAAGAAGAAGGCAACTTGAGACAAGTTATAATTATTATGCATTTTTCGGAATATCGTACTCATTCGGCTCTATCTTTAATAATTTTGTAAATCCCCGTTTTGGCGGTGGCGGCGGTTCGACAATTACTATTAGCAATTAAAAAAATATGAGGTATTATTAAAACGCCGCATTTGATTACTTCGTAATTTTAGTTCTCATATGTTCTGAGAAAACGAAGCTGGAAATATTTTGAGCACGCTTTCGCTGGCTAAAGAAAAGCTAATTTCTTTTGATCTATTCCCACCCGTTCCATACGATGTATTTAGTAGACTATTTTCATAAATTGGATTTGATATGACAACCGGTCAAATAATTTCAGAACTAAAAAAACATTACAATCCGCGCAACCTTGAGGGAATGGCTCGTTACGGAATAAATGTTGAAAAAGCATTTGGGCTGAATGTTCCGTTCATGCGTGCGTTTGCAAAGAAGATCGGCAAAAATCACGAGCTTGCTCTTGAGCTGTGGGAAAGCGATTATCACGAAGCACGGCACATTGCATCAATGATAGACGATCCGAAACTTGTTACAAGATCTCAGATGAATAAATGGGTAAAAGATTTCAGCTCGTGGGATATCTGCGACGGTACGTGCAGTAATCTTTTTAGAAAAACTCCGTATGCATTCGAAAAAATTTTTGAATGGTGCGAAAGGAAGGAAGAGTTTATCCGCCGTGCGGGATTTTCTTTAATGTGTTATGTTGCTGTTCACGATAAGAAAAGGGACGATAAAGATTTTCTACGGTTTTTTCCGCTTATCAAAAAATATTCTATTGATGAAAGAAATTTTGTGAAGAAAGCTGTTAACTGGTCTTTACGGCAAATCGGTAAACGAAGTAAATTCTTAAACAAAGAATCCCTCAAACTTGCAAAAGAGATTCAAGCGCTCAATTCCAAATCAGCGAAGTGGATTGCAAACGATGCAATTCGCGAATTGATAGATCCTAAAATCTTAACGAGAATCAAAAAATAAATGTAGAGACGGCCAGCTCGGTCGTCTCAGATAAACAAAATAATAGCGAAAAGAAAAATGTCTCTAACAGAACTAGCCGAAAAAGTTGGTTTGACCATGTCGAATCTTTCCGTGCTCAAAACAGAAAAGGCGCGTGCTATACGCTTCTCCACTCTCGAAGCAATCTGTAAAGTTCTAGAGTGCCAGCCCGGAGATATTTTGGAATACATTCACAATAAGCAGAATTAATAGATTGCAATTTATTTGTAAAAGATTGATTATTGAATCGTAAAAATCGCATGTATATGTAATAATTTAAGTTTTTTTTACTTGAAAGGATGGTACGCTGCTGATTACATAGTTGTTTTAAATAAATGAAATCCTTAAAAATAATTCATGGGGGCGAACGTGAAGCTCAAATCCGCAATCTTTTTGCTTTCCTTTATATTATCTAATTTTTTATTCGCTCAACAATCATCAGAAAATTTTAAGCTGATCGGTTCTGTAGTAGATCTGATGACGAGCAAACCTCTTACAGGCACTTCGGTTGTTATTTTTTCCAAATCCTCCGGTAAAGAACTTAAAGGAATTGCAGCAGACGAAAAAGGCAATTTCACAATTGAGAGCATTCCGGAAAGTAAAGTCCGCGCAAAATTTTCTATGGTAGGATATCAAACTCAAATAATAGATTCCGTTGATCTTGACAAATCACCTAGAATTGGATTGATACGGTTGATGCCGACCGCAATTGAAATGCCTGAGATGGTTGTTAAATCCATGAAGCCGATGATTGAATTTCATGCGGATAAACAAGTGATAAACATGGATCGTCTTCCCGGCAACTCAGGTTCTGTTACGGAAGCACTAAAAAATTCCGGACTTGTGGAAGTTGACCCGGCAACAAATAAAATTACTGTGCGCGGGCAAGGTTTAA
Source organism: Ignavibacteriales bacterium (assembly GCA_026390775.1). NCBI lineage: Bacteria > Pseudomonadati > Ignavibacteriota > Ignavibacteria > Ignavibacteriales > Ignavibacteriales bacterium. The sequence goes on from JAPLFF010000007.1 coordinate 1,214,642, forward strand.
AAATCCAAATGGACGGACATGAATACAGTATGCCTGTTGAAATGTTAGCTCAACTGCCTGCCACAATGATTGATCAAGTGGAAGTTATACTTGCACCGGGCGCAAAGGAAAGTGCTGAAGGCGGAACATATATTTTAAATCTCATCACCAAGAAAGAAGCATTTAGTAATTTCAGCGGAATGTTCAGCTTAAGTTCCTCTTCTAATAAAAATTCTTTTGGCGGAAGCTACTTTAACTACAAAGCAGATAAACTAAATTTATTTGGACAAGCTTACGGAAGCTATTTTACAAGCAATAACTTAAATGAATCCGAAAGATATGTTTACAGCAGCCCGAGCATGTATTATCAAAAAACTTCCGGTGAAGGAAAGAACAATTACTACGGCGGGTATTTTAAATTCGGCTTTGATTATGATTTTGATGCAAACAATTCAGTTACATTCTTTATAAATTATAACGGATACAAATACAATTCAGATAATACCGGAAATTCTTTTGTAAATAATTCGAACAATATTTTTCAATACAGCTACAACAGAATAAACAACAACGAAGGAGCAAACAACAATCTTTCCTTTTACGGATTTTACAAGAAAAAATTTGAAACCAAAGGAAATGAATTAACCTTGGATGCGATGTATACTCTTTACACAAACCCGACAAATGCAAAAATGAATTTAGATTACAGTAATAGAATCGGCAGACCGCAGCTGCAGAACAGCAACACGGGCGTAACTGCCAAAACTCTAATTCTTAAAACCGATTACGTTTTGCCGATCGATCAAAATAAATTGGAAGCCGGCTATAGTTTTACTTACAGAACCAGAAATAACGATTACAACGTTCTGGATTTTTCATATCTAATAGGTACTTGGAGAGACAGCTTGCAGTTAAGCAATCTTTTCAAATATAACGAGAGTATTCATGCACTCTACTTAACCTATGCACATAAACTTGGAGATTTTGATATTAAGTTCGGATTGAGAGCCGAAAATCTTTCTACCGAAGGAAATCAAATTACTCAGAATATAGATTTTACAGAAAACTTTTTGAGCTTCTTCCCAAATCTTAATATCTCATATAAACTTAGCGATATGTTTCAACTTGGGTTCAATGCTTTCAGAAGAGTAACATATCCGCAGGTCTACTACGTAAATCCCTTCCGTCAATACCAAGGACCGAACTCTTTCTCTGCCGGTAATCCTAAAATAAAACCGAACTATGTAAATTCATTTGCGGTAAACCTATCCCAGTATATAAGTGTGTTCTATACATATACGACCGGAAATATTACATACGCAACGACAACCGAAAATGACAGCGTACTGATTTCAAGTTTTATTAATCTTAACAATCAAGACACTTACGGATTTTCATTTACAATGCCGTATAATAATTCTCCGATGATGCCTTTTCATCTGCCTGATTTTATAAGTTCGTGGTACATTTCTTTCAATTACAGATATTCAAAACAATCGGGGCAATATTTAACGGAAGACTTATCATTAACCGATAAAAGCTACACGCTCAACACCTATCTGGGTTTAAAGTTATGGTTTGATATTGACGCCAACGTTTCATTGTACTATGTGCCGAGAATAGAAAACCGGCGCGGGGTTAGAAGCGAAATGAAATATTTATCGCTCTATTTCAGTAAGACAATGATGGATCGTAAATTAAGAATTTACATTACCGTGAATGATCTTCTTAATGCTCAACGAGGCAGCAACGAAACACTTGGCGGTAATTATTATACAAGAAGTTCTTACGAAATGCTTAACAGCCGGGCAATCGGAATAGGCATTTCGTATATGTTCAACGATTACAAAGATAGACGCGATAGAAATATTGACGACGGAAGAGATGCCGGCAACAGAGGGTTTTGAAATTATATTTGTTTAACTGTAGAGACGCCATATATTGCGTTTTTACAGAAACAATTTATTCTCTAATTCAACTCAACGGGAAACTATTTACAAAATTTTTTCTCGTTATTTTTTTATTTTGTTCCGCAATAAATTCACAACTAAAATTCAGTAAGATTCTTTTATGATAAATTGTGTTCAAAATCTTCCGGTGATTGTCCGCACTTCTTTTTTACTTATTCTTTCCAACATGTTCATGACTTTTGCATGGTATGGTCACTTAAAAAACTTGTCTGATAAAAAATGGTACATTGCCGCAATTATAAGCTGGGGAATTGCACTGTTCGAATATCTGCTACAAGTACCGGCAAATAGAATAGGTTACTCTGAACTAAATCTTTCCCAATTAAAAATTCTGCAAGAGGTAATTACTCTTTCCTTATTTGTTCCATTTGCAGTGTTCTATATGCGTCAGCCGTTTAAGATGAATTATATCTGGGCCGGTTTGTGTCTAATTGGTGCGGCTTATTTTATTTTTCGTTCATAAATCTTTGTTAGTCTGTGTAACTTTAGAGGTATGTCAAGTATCTAAATGAGCATCAATCATAAAGGGAAAAGAAGATGAAAAAATTAACGATAATAATTTTGCTTATTCTGTCCGGTTTCTCTCAATCATTTCTTCTGGGACAATCCAAATCAGAAAAAATTGATCAGTTAATTTCAAAATATAATGAATATCATTTTTTCAACGGCAGCGCCCTTGTTGCAGAAAACTTTGAAGTTGTTTTCAAAAAAGGTTACGGCTTTGCAAATATGGAATGGAATATTCCGAACTCACCGGATACAAAACACCGGCTCGGTTCAATCACAAAACAATTCACCTCAATGTTGATAATGCAGCTTGTTGAAAAAGGAAAGATCAAACTCGATGGCAAGCTGACGGATTATTTACCTTACTACCGCAAAGACGCCGGTGATAAAATAACAATTGAAATGCTGCTAACACATTCGTCGGGAATTCCTAGCTATACCAATAAAGAAGATTTTTTAGAAAAGGTAAGCAGAAAATTTTACAAGCCGGATGATTTCGTTAAAGAACAATGCAGCGGTGATCTTGAGTTTGAACCTGGAAAACAATTTGTTTACAGCAACTCAGGCTATTTTATACTTGGAGCCATAATAGAAAAAATTACGGGAAAGACTTATGAAGAAAATCTTAAAGAAAATATTTTCATACCGCTTGGGATGAAAAATTCCGGATATGACTTAGCGGAACCGATTTTACTAAAGCGTGCGGCTGGTTATGAAAAGACATTTACAGGCTACAAGAATGCTGAATTTCTGGATATGTCATTGCCTTATGCGGCGGGCTCTATTTACTCTACTGTAGAAGATCTTTTAAGTTGGGATAAAGCGCTTCAGACAGAAAAACTTCTTCCGAAGAAATTTATGGATGAAATATTTAAACCAAGAATAGATGCATTTGGCGGTAAGTATGGATTTGGGTGGTCGTTGTTCAAAAAGAAAATAGGCGGCGAAGAATTTGATGTTATTGCGCATGGAGGAGGAATCAACGGATTTAATACAATCAATTATTTTATTCCGAAGAAAGGACAAGTTGTTATTTTGTTTAGTAACGCAGGCGGAGCGCCGCTAAATGAAATGACTGAAAAAATAATTGATATACTTAATGGCAATGAAGCAAAGATGCCGGCTCAATCGCTTGCCGAACACCTTTATGATGTAATTAAAGAAGACGGTATTGAAACTGCTGTAAGTCAATTCAAACAAATGAAAGAAGAAAAAGATGCTTTTGTACTCAAGCCAACGGAGATGAACCAGCTTGGTTATTACTTGATGAATGAGAACAAACTTGATGAAGCGATTGCGGTGTTCAAGTTAACTGTTGATGAATTTCCGAAATCTTCAAATGCTTATGACAGTTACGCCGAAGCTCTTCTAAAAAAAGGAAAAAAAGAAGAAGCTATTGTGAATTATAAAAAATCTTTAAAATTAGATTCAAGAAATACCAATGCAGTGAAAGTATTAAAAGATTTGGGCGTTGAGATAGAAGAACAAAAAGAAGTAAAAATATCACCGGAAGCGTTGATGAAGTATGTGGGTAAATATCAGCTCGCTCCAAATTTTATTCTGACTATTTCCGTTAAGGGTGAACAGATTTTTGCCCAGGCATCGGGTCAGCCGCAAATTGAAATATTTCCATCTGCAGACAACAAATTTTATATGAAAGTAGTTGACGCACAGATCCAGTTTGTAAAAGAAGATGGGAAAATTGCAAGCTTATTTCTTTCACAGAATGGAAGAGAAATACCGGCAAAGAAAATTGAATAATGCAATCCCAAATATTTTTTTAATAGACCCGGTTTCAATTGAGCCGGGTTTTTTATTTCATCTTATTCTTGATCATAATCCAAATCTGCTTTAACGATAAAATGAGAACTAATTTATTAACTTAACCGACTGAAAACAACATTTTATTATTGCATAATTATGCATAATCTTGTATAATTATACCCCAATTAATAAAGATTTGTAAAATGATAAATATCGGCATAGTAGGTGCAGCAGGTTATTCCGGCGCTGAATTAATAAAACTTCTTCTTAATCACGACGAAGTAATTATTACAAAACTATTCGGTAATTCTTCCGCCGGAAGTTTAATAGAAGAAACTTATCCATCTTTACGCGGAATGATCTCACTTCAAGTTGAGCAATTCAAAAAGGAAGAACTTGAAGAAGTAGATCTGCTGTTTGTTGCTATGCCTTCGGGACAGTCAATGCAAGTTGTTAAAGAAGCGGTTAATGCAAATACCAAAGTGATAGATATCGGCGGAGATTTTAGATTAAAGGATGCTGTAGTTTATACAAAATATTATAATCACGAACACACGGAGACAGAGCTTTTAAGCAGCGCTGTATATGGTTTAAGCGAGTGGAATGAAGAAGCGGTATCAAACGCAAAACTGGTTGCAAATCCCGGCTGTTACCCAACCAGCATTCTATTGGCACTTCTTCCATTGTTAAAAGAAAATTTAATTGAATCAAAGAATATTGGAATTACTTCTTACAGCGGAACATCCGGTGCCGGTAAATCCGTTACCGCAAATATGATATTCAGCGAAGTGAATGAAAGTGTGCGGGCATACAAAGTCGGAAATCACCAGCACATTCCGGAGATAAAACTATACTTGGAATATTTTAGCGGTGTTGAAACAAATTTTTCCTTTGTTCCGCATCTTCTTCCCGTTACTCGCGGAATATATACAACAATACACGTCTCATTGAAAAGCAGCATAACCGAAAAAGAAGTGATAAATGCGTTTAAGCATAATTATTCATCAACTCCGTTTATACGGTTTATAGGAACGGAGATACCGGAAATGAAAAATGTGGTTAACACAAATTTTTGTGATATCGGATTTAGAATTTATGAGAACGGCACGCTGGTTCTTTTTTCTACTATTGATAATCTAGTGAAAGGCGCCGCGGGACAAGCAATTCAAAACATGAACATCATGTTCGGTTTTCAACAAACAGAGGGATTACTAAGATGCAGCAAGAAGCAATCGTTGCAGATAAAATAAATGAGGGAATAACCACGCCCAAAGGATTTCGCTCAGCAGGAATCCATTGCGGAATAAAAAAATCTAGAAAAGATCTAGCGTTAATTGTTTCAGATCTTCCTGCTACTGCAGCAGCCGTGTTTACACTTAATAAAGTTCAAGCGGCGCCGGTGCTTATTTCTAAAAAGCATCTAACAGAAAGCGAAACTTTTAAAGCAATAATAATTAACAGCGGGAACGCAAATGCATGTACTGGAGAACGCGGTTACCAAGATGCTGTTACAATGGCAAATGAAACGGCGAAAATACTTGGTGTTAGTCCAAAAGAAATTTTTGTTTCATCAACCGGTGTTATTGGAGAACCGCTTCCAATCGTGAAAATAATTAACGGCATTCATCAGATTTCAAAACAAGTTGATAAAAGCGAGTACATAAGCACAGCCGAAGCAATTTTGACAACGGATACTTTTGCAAAATCAACTTCATCAACATTTATAATAGATGGAAAAGAAGTAAGCATTGGCGGAATAGCAAAAGGATCCGGAATGATTCACCCTAACATGGCGACAATGCTTGCGTTTATTACAACAGATGCAGCAATTGAAAAGAACATTTTTCAAAGTCTATTAAAAACTGTAGCGGATAAAACTTTTAATAGAATAGTTGTTGATGGAGACACAAGCACAAACGATATGGTTATTGCGCTTGCGAATGGTGCGTCCGGTGTTTCAATTGAGACTCAAAAAGATTCGTACAAAATTTTTGAAGAACACTTATATGAAGTACTAAAAAAATTATCTATAGATATTGTAATTGACGGCGAAGGCGCTACAAAATTGATTGAGATAACTGTTGAGGGTGCATTAAGTGACGAAGATGCAACGAAAGCTGCACGAATAATTGCCCTTTCTCCACTCGTTAAAACTGCTATTCACGGAGAAGATGCAAACTGGGGAAGAATTATTGCGGCCGTCGGATATTCCGGAATTGAATTCAATCCAGATAAGTTTGAGATCATAATCAATGATGTTCCTATTCTTACAAAAAATTATTTTGTTACACTTCCAATCGCCGAAGCTAACAAGACGTTACAATCAAGAAACATAAATCTAAAGATTAAATTAAATATGGGAAGCGGAACTTCCACTGTTTGGACGTGTGATTTATCCGAAGAGTATGTAAAAATTAACGGGAGCTACCGCACGTGACGAATCCTGTTTTTAGAAAAGAAGATGTTTTGATTGAAGCGCTTCCGTACATTCAGCAATTCGAACGGAAAACTTTTGTTATAAAATACGGCGGTGCCGTTATGGAAGAGGAACAGCTTAAATCTATGGTAGCACAAGATGTTACTCTGCTTCGCAAAATTGGAATTGATGTAGTTGTAGTTCACGGCGGAGGAAAAGAAATTACAGCGCTTTCACAAAAACTTAATATTGAGACAAAATTTGTGAACGGTCAACGCTATACAAATGAAGAAACACGCGATGTTGTTCAAATGGTTCTTGCGGGATCTATCAATAAAGATATTGTTCGGCGTATAAATATTCACGGCGGTCGGGCAGTAGGTATAAGCGGGATTGATGCGGGATTGATCTCGGTAAAAAAATATGAACAAGATGATTTAGGATTAGTCGGTGAAGTAATAGATGTGAATACTACTTTAATAAAAAATTTATTGAGAGACGGATATTTACCTGTAATTGCGCCAATAGGTGTTGATGAAGGCGGAACCGTATATAATGTGAACGCAGATATTGCTGCCGGTTCCATTGCAGGTGCACTTGAAGCGGCAAAGCTTGTTTATATGACCGACGTTGAAGGAGTAAAAGCGAATGATGATTTGATGCCACATCTTACTAAAGAGGATGCTGAAAGATTTATCAAGGATGAAATAATAAAAGGCGGAATGATTCCGAAAGTTGAATCTGCTCTTGATGCGATTGATAAAGGAGTTCAAAAAGTTCATATAGTTGATGGAAGAATTCCTCATGCTTTGCTGTTGGAAATATTTACTAAAGAAGGAGTAGGAACAGAGATAGTGGGCGAATAATTTTTTTTGTCATTCTGAAGCCGACTTAAGCCGGATGAAGAAACTAAACAATTTTGAATATGGGATTCCTCTCCCGACAGGTCGGGATCGGAATGACAATGATTATAAAAAGGGAGAAAAATCATGACTAAAAAATTAGAAGAAATTCAGAAACGGCACGCGTTGATTAAGTCATTAATTACTTCACAAGAAATTTTCAATCAAACACAACTTGTGAAAGTGCTAAAACAAAAAGGGATCAAAGCAACACAGGCAACTCTTTCCCGTGACTTAAATGAACTTGGTGTTGTGCGAATTCCAACAACAAACGGATTGGTTTATAAACTCAGCACTGCTGGAGATGAGAACACTCTTCAAAATAGAATTGCAGAAGAGATTCTTTTTGTAAAAGGAAATGAAAATATAGTTATTGTAAAAACATATCCTGGACGCGCACAGGGTGTTGCTGTATTTCTTGATCGGAAAAGTGATCTGGAAATTCTCGGCACTATCGCCGGTGATGATACGATTATTGTGATTCCGCAATCAGTAAAAAAAATCAAAAAGATAATTGAGCAAATAAAAATAATATTAGGAATAAAGTAATGAGCAAGAATAAAATTGTTGTTGCGTATTCCGGCGGATTAGATACATCCGTAATGGTTAAATGGCTTAAAGATAATTACGATGCAGAGATAATTACATTTACCGGAAATCTTGGACAGACAAAAGAATTAATCGGTCTCGAAGAAAAAGCATATAATTCCGGCGCAACAAAATCCTATATAGTAGATTTAACAAAAGAATTTTTGGAGGAATATGCATTCCCGGCATTAAGGGCAGGTGCAATGTATGAGGAAGCTTATCCTATGGCTTGTTCGTTGGGAAGACCTTTGCTTGCAAAAACTCTTGTGGAAGTTGCGCGTAAAGAAGGAGCGAATATGGTTGCACACGGTTGTACAGGAAAAGGGAATGATCAAGTTCGTTTTGAAGTTGCAGTTGGTGCTTTGGCTCCGGATTTAATCAGCATAGCGCCGTTGAGAACTTGGGAATTTAAAAGCCGCGAAGAGGAAATTGATTATGCAAAAGTCAACAACATTCCTGTTGCCGCAACGAAAGATAGTCCATATTCGATAGATGAAAATATTTGGGGAACTGCAATAGAGTGCGGCATTCTTGAAGATCCGATGGTCGAACCACCGGAAGATGCATTTCAACATACAGTTTCTCCGGAAAATGCACCGGATCAACCTGAATATGTAATTATAGAATTTGAAAAAGGAATTCCGGTTAGTGTGAATGGAAAAGAAATGGATAGTGTTTCTCTTGTTAGAGAGTTAAATAAAATCGGCGGACGAAATGCTGTTGGAAGAATTGATATGATTGAAAACAGGTTGGTTGGAATTAAATCGCGCGAAGTTTATGAAGCCCCGGCCGGAATAATTCTTCACAATGCACATAAAGAATTGGAAAGAATTACACTTGAAAAATTTGTTGCACATTATAAAACCTTGATCGCACAAGAGTATTCAAATTTGATTTACAACGGCTTGTGGTTCTCTCCGCTTCGCGAAGCTATTCAGGCGTTTGTTGATAAGACTCAAGAAAAAGTAACCGGTATGGTAAAGTTGAAACTTTACAAAGGAAACATTATTGTTTCGGGTAGAACTTCTCCGTATTCGTTATACGATCCGGAATTGGCAACATACACAGCGGCGGATCAATTCGATCATAAAGCATCGGAAGGATTTATTAAGATTTACGGATTGCCTTACAAAACAATTAATCGCGTAATGCAAAAAGCTGAAGCAGAAAATAATCAACCGGCATAAATAAATGGCACTTTGGGATAGCAGATTTAAAAAATCACTTTCGGAGGTTGCGCTAAAATTTTCTTCATCAATTAATATTGACGGAAAACTTTTCAATGAAGATATTGACGGAAGCAAAGCACACGTCAAAATGCTTATGAAGCAAAAAATAATTTTAGTGAGCGAAGGTAAATTAATTTTAAAAGCTTTAGAAAAAATACGAAGAGAAATTTCTTCAGGCAAAATAAAATTTAATTGGTGGAATGAAGATATACATTCTCTAATTGAAGATCGGCTTGTAGGAAAAATAGGAGAGACAGGGAAAAAACTTCACACCGCCAGAAGCCGAAATGATCAAGTAGCTCTGGATGAACAATTATATATGCGGGAAGAAATTGCTCAACTAATTAAACTTACACAAGCTCTTCAAAGAACTTTTCTAAAAAAAGCCGAACAAAATAAAAGCATAATAATGCCCGGCTATACACATTTACAGCGCGCACAACCCATTTTGTTCGCTCATCATTTACTTGCGTATGTTTCAATGCTTGGACGCGATATAGAAAGATTGAATGATTGTATGAAGCGCGCTAACAAATCACCACTAGGCGCTGCCGCGCTTGCCGGAACAACCTTGCCGATCGATCGGGAATATTCAGCAAAACTTCTTGGTATGAATGGAGTCGTAGAAAATTCTCTCGATGCTGTCAGCAGCCGCGATGTAATGATAGAACTTATCAGTTCATGTTCGATTACAATGATGCACCTCAGTCGTTTGAGCGAAGAACTTGTACTGTGGAACTCGCAAGAATTTTCGTTTGCAGTATTTGATGATTCATTTTCAACGGGCAGTAGTTTAATGCCTCAGAAAAAAAATCCCGACATTGCTGAACTGATACGCGGAAAAGTTGGTAGAGTTTATGGTTCATTGTTCGGACTGCTTACGATAATGAAAGCATTACCGCTTGCATATAACCGCGATATGCAGGAAGATAAAGTTCATCTCTTTGAAGCAGTAGACACGACTAAAGATTGTCTGCATCTTACTTCTGAATTATTAAAACATACGCGGTTCAATAAAAACCGTTTTGAAAAAGAACTCAATGGTGATCTGATTCTTTCAACGGACTTAGTTGATTATCTTGTTCGTAAAAATGTTCCTTTCAGAAAAGCACATAATATAGTAGGAAAGATTGTTGGTGCATGTGTAGATCAAAATAAAAAGTTAAATCAACTCTCAATCGCCGAATACAAAAAAGTCTCACCGAAATTTGAAAAGGACATTTTCAAACTTCTCACAGCGCATGCAAGCGTTAAGAACAAAAAATCTAAAGGAAGTACTTCGCCAAAGGAAGTTAAGAAGCAAATAAATCAATGGAAAAAAAATTTAGAATAATTTTAATTTTTTTCTACACACCGTAATTAACAAAACAATTCATTTTATTCGTCGTCTAAATTGAACAATAAAAGAAGGATTAATAATTAATCGAATTCTTGCTCTTTCTCTTAATCTTATTCTATATTTGCTCAACAAAAATCTAACAAACAAGGGGAATTAATGTACGCACTGGAAGTAAAAAATCTAACTAAGACTTTCGATAAGGTAGTTGCAGTTGATAATGCCTCGTTCGAAGTTCCTGAAGGTTCGATCTTCGGACTTATAGGAAGAAACGGAGCGGGCAAAACAACAACTATTAGAATGATGATGGGAATATATCTACCCGATAATGGCGAAGTTGTTTTGCGCGGTGTTAAAGTTGGGCAGGAGTTTAAAAACCAAGTTGGTTACTTGCCTGAAGAACGTGGGCTATACAAAAAAATGAAAGTTCTTGAAACTCTTCTTTATTTTGCCGAGTTGAAAGGGAAATCGGGAAGAGAAGTACAAAAGAAAGCTGAAGAATATTTGAAGCGCTTTGAATTGTATGATCGCCGTCTTTCAAAAATGGAAGATCTCTCAAAAGGGAATCAGCAAAAAATTCAATTTCTTACCACCATCCTGCACGATCCCGAATTCATAATTCTTGATGAACCATACTCCGGACTCGATCCCATCAATACAAATCTATTAAGAGAAATTATAATTGAAATGAAACAAAAAGGAAAAGTAATAATCTTTTCAACGCACTTAATGGATTTTGCCGAGAAAATGTGCGATCATATTGTAATGATAGATCACGGAAAAATTATTCTTAAAGGTTCGATGAAAGAAATTAAATCAAAGTACTCACAGAAAAATGTAAGCTTAACCTACGATGGAGATATTTCGTTCTTAAAATCTAATCCTATAGTTGATAACATTTCTGATTACGGTAATACAACCGGTATTAAATTGAAAGATGCAAATCAAGCTCAGCAGTTATTAAGAATGCTTTTAGATAGAAACGTAACAGTCAAAAAGTTTGATGCAAACGATATTTCATTGCAAGAAATATTTATTGAGCTTGCCGGTCACGAAGATAACGGAACAACTGGCTTGCTTGCTGAAGGCAGGAAGGAGGCGCGCAATGTTTAACTATAGAGTATTAGCAGTGGTTAAAAGAGAGCTTCGCGAAAAATTATTTTCAAAAGCATTTATTTTTATGACTCTTCTTGTTCCCGGGTTTATGATTTTAATACTCGGTATCCAAGCGCTTCTTTATACAAGCGAAACGAAAAATTTGAAAATTGATATCATTTCTGAAACTTCCAGTATGACCAGCGCTTTTCAGAATGAAATGTCGTCAACAAATTTGGTTAAAAGCGGCAATTATATTTTTAACTATTTGACAATGTCCCGAGATGAAGTAAAGAATTATCTTGACGGGAAAAAGCAAATGTTGCTTGATGAAAAGATCGGTGGAATTGTTTATATCCCCGTCTCAGCAATGAAAGATAAAAAAGTTGAGTACTACTCAAAGAGTTCTCAAAACATAACTTTGTTCAGAGATCTTGGCGGGTCCATAAACAACACTTTGATTAATTTTTACTTTAATAACAAATCACTTTCAAAAGACGATCTTGATTTTGCAAGAATCAATGTAGACTTCACAGGATTCAAAGTATCTAAAGAAGAGGGGATAAAAGAAGAAGGATACGGAAACCTTGTGCTCGCATATCTTTTCACCTTCTTATTATATATAAGCATGATTATGATCGGCCAGATGACAATGCAATCGGTAATAGAAGAGAAAGGAAATAGAATTGTCGAAGTCATTCTCTCTTCAGTTAGTCCTACAGAATTGATGACAGGCAAAATACTTGGTGCATCTCTTACCGGAGTTATACAGATGGCTATTTGGCTTTCTCCTATAATTCTTGTTATGTCTACTTCAATTTTTATGCTTCCTAAAGAGTTTGTTTTCAGCATTAGTTCTACTGTAATTATTTATATGCTGATAAACTTTTTCATCGGGCTTTTAACATTTATAGGCCTATATGCAATGCTTGGAGCCATTTTTGATAACGCTCAGGATGCGGCAAGCGGAGCGATGCCGATTCTGATGTTAATTATGATTCCGTTTTTCATCGCTATGTCTATGATGGAAAATCCGAACAGACCGATAGCAGAAATAGCTTCTTTGTTTCCGTTTGCATCTATTATAGTAATGCCTGCAAGGATGACTTTGGTTGGTGTTCCGATTTGGCATCTTGGATTGGCAATACTTATTAATATTTTAACATTCATGGCTATTTTCCCCGTTGCAGGAAAAATTTATCGAATTGGAATTTTACGAACTGGTAAAAAACCAAAATGGTCTGAAGTTGTAAAGTGGTTGAAGTATAAGTATTAAACAATTTAACAGTAGAGACGCAGGGCTCTGCGTCTCTACGTGGTTTATGAACGAAAACGAATTATACCCATCGCTTGTTGAAAAACTCCACAAAGATTTTTCTTTAGCGAAAGAATCTTTACTCGCAGTTAATGATCTCGTAGGCATCCGCGAACATTTGATAAAGAAAGTAAGCGAATTAATGTCTAAAGATTATGAGCGATTTCTTAACAGTATGTATATGATTGACGTGAGCGAAACAAAAGTTAGCAAAATACTTCACTCAAAGGATCGAACAACTATACCGGAACGTTTTGCAGATCTAATAATTGAACGCCAACTGCTTCGAATCAAAACTCAGATGCTTTACCGCGACGGAAAACTTTAATTACATCTTCCTTTCAAGCTGCAACAATTCTGTTTATTTTATAATAGAATTTTAAAAGAAGAATATTTTTTTCATAAAAGATAAATATTAAATGAACGCACAAAACAATTACTTAAAACCGGAAGAAATCCGCTCGCTTGCAAATTCATTTCAGCAGAGCAGAATTCTTTTGACTGCAGTTGAGCTGGATCTTTTTACCGTACTTGATAAACATATGTTGTCCTCAAAAGAAGTTGCAGTGAAGATCATTGCAGAAGAACGTGCAACTGATCGTTTGATGAATGCACTTGTTGCATTGGGATTCTTACGCAAAGTTCATGGAAAATTTTACAACTGTGAGAATGCATCTAATTATTTAGTAAAAGGCAAACCGGAATTTATGGGCGGACTTTTTCATTCACTTGGTTTGTGGGATACGTGGAGTTCATTAACTGAATCTGTAAAAGCGGGGACATCAGTTGCAGAACGTAAAAAATCAAACAGTAAAATAAATTGGTCTGAAGCTTTTATTGCGGCAATGCATTATCGTGGAGTTAAAGAGGCAAAAATTATTTCTTTGATGCTCACACTTTCAAACGTAAACCGCATGCTTGATATAGGAGGAGGATCGGCAGCATTTTCAATGGAGTTTATAAAACAAAATCCAAAGATGCACGCTGTTGTTTTCGATCAGCCGCATATTATTCCAATTACAAAAAAATATGTTGATGATGAAAAGCTGAACGATAAGATCGAACTATTTGAAGGAGATTACCATACTGATAATTTCGGGAAAGGTTATGACTTGATTCTTCTTTCAGCAATAGTTCACATAAACAGTTTTGAAGAAAACAAAATGCTGATAAAAAAATGTTATAACTCGCTAAACACTAACGGTCAAATTGTAATTAAAGATTGGATTATGAATGAGGAAAGAACAGAGCCGGCGGGCGGCGCATTCTTTGCATTGAACATGCTTGTTGGAACAGAGAAAGGAGACACTTATACAGAATCAGAGATGAAAGATTGGTTTTTCAGTGCGGGAATTAAAAAGATCGAAAGAAAAGATACAAGTTTCGGATCATCGTTAATGGTCGGTTATAATGAGTAATTAAAATGAAAAAATTATTATCGCTTTAGCAACTCTTTTTATTAAATTCATACGTAAACTTCACCATCGTTAAGGTTATCTAATAAATTTCGTCTGTATAATAGTTTAATATAAATTCCTCTAGAAGTTTTAATTGTCATTCATTATTAACGAGGGTGAAACATGTCCGCTAAATTAATTGATCATCTAAAACTTTATCGGTTTCCTTGGAACTTATCTGACAACGCAATTTCTTGGCTCGAGCCAACCTCAATGTGCAATCTTGCATGCGATGGATGTTACAGGGAAAATCAGAAAGATGGGCACAAAACGTTCGAACAAGTCAAACACGAGCTGGATATTTTTCAGCAGAAACGAAATTCAGACTGTATTTCAATTGCCGGAGGAGATCCGCTCCTTCATCCGCAAATTATCGAAATCGTTCGCGATATAAAATCACGCGGCTTAAAACCGATCATTAATACAAACGGTCACGCACTAGATAAAAATTTTCTTGTTGAGTTAAAAAGAGCGGGGGTATTTGGATTTACTTTTCATGTTGATAGCAAACAAGGGCGCGGGGGAAAATGGAAAGGCATGAATGAAATCGAGTTGAATGAACTGCGTTTTCAATATGCTAAAATGCTAGCCGATGTTGGAGGAATTGCTTGCTCATTTAATTCAACCGTTTATGAAGACACTATGCAGTACATACCCGGATTGATTGACTGGGCTCACAAAAATATTGATATAGTTAACACAATGGTATTTATTGCGTTTAGATATATTGTTCCAACAATGCCGTTCGATTGGTACGCCGGCGGACAGAAAGTAGATTGGCAAAGCATAGCTTATCATACAGAAAAAAATCGCAGAGTAGATATTCTTTCCACTGATATGCTCGTAAAAGTTCGAGAGCATCTTCCGAATTTTGCCCCATGTGCATACTTAAACGGAACAGAAAAAGTAGATTCATTTAAATGGTTATTAACCGAGAGAATTGGAACGCAGAAAAAAATATATGGTTATCTTGGCCCGAAGTTCATAGAACTTATGATGGCAACTTATCACCTCATTACCGGAAAATATCTCTCTTATGTTTCTACGTCAAACTCGAAAATGGGAAGAGCGGCACTGCTTTTACTTTGGCCATTTGATAAAGGAGTACGCAAAGCGGCAAAAGAAATGCTGAAAAATCCATTGCGTTTATTGAAACGAACATTTCTTCAGTCAATCATTTTTATTCAGCCGGTAGATTTTATGCAAGACGGTAGACAAAGTATGTGCGATGGTTGTCCCGATATTACGGTTTGGAATGATGAACTTGTCTGGTCATGCCGGCTTGAAGAAGTAAAAAGTTTTGGGTCGTTTTTAAGATCGGTGCAAAAATAAAAAATATTTATTAATAATGCGCGGGCACTATATGTGCCCGCAGGGTATAACTTAATTCTTCAACTCCTTTTCAATAAGCCGAATCATCTTTTCAAATTCTTTTTTGTTAAATCCAACTGTTGCCATTTTTACTTTTCCGTCTTTACCGATTACAAAATTTCTAGGAATGTATTTGCTTGCGAATAATTTATAAACTTTTGTCTCCTTATCCAGATATACCGGAAAAGTATAATTAAACTTGTTAATAAACTTTTTAACTGTATCGGTTGCCTCGCCCCTTGATATCGCAAGGACAACGAAGTTTTTGTTATTTATTTTTTCATAAATATTTTTCTGTAGAAGAGGAAGTTCAGCTTTACATGGCGGACACCACGTTGCCCAAAAGTTAATAAGTACAACTTTTCCTTTCAGCTCATCAGATAAAAATGTTTTACCGGAAAGTGATTGAGTTGTAAAAGTCGGCATATTATTCCCGACTTTCAAAAGTGCTGTTGATTCTAAATCATCCTGAGCAAATGTAATTGTTGAAAATAAAAACAATAATAGAATAATAGCAGTATTTGATTTCATACTATTCCTAATCTAAAAAGTTAAAGTTTATTCGTGATTTGGGAAGGTTACTCTGAATGTTGTCCCTTTTCCTTTAATGCTTGATACTTTAATCTCCGCCCCATTAAGCTCACAATATTTTTTTGCAAGGGCAAGACCAAGTCCATTCCCTTCAAAATTTCTTGTATATCCTTGTTCTTCTCGAGAGAATGGTGTAAAAAGCATTGGAAGATATTCTTCTGCAATTCCTATTCCGGTATCGGCAACATCAACATATAAATTGTTTCGCGGGTTGCGGTCGATTGTTATTTCAACTTTACCTTTATGAGTGTATTTAAGAGCATTATCAATTAGATGATGAAAAATTTGATTGGTAGAATATTCATCCGCCTCAATTATTGTATTTACACCGGGATTATTGATATTGAAAACTATTTTTTTCTTTTCAGCAATCGGTTGGAAATTCTTGAACTGTTTCTGAATAATATCATGAAGAAGATCAAAATGTTTTGCGCGGTAGGAATATGATCCGGTTTGAAGCTCGGACATATTCAAGATTAATTCAACCGTACGCATTATTCTTTTGCCTTCTTCATTAATAACGTCGAAACCCTTTGCAAGCTCTTCATCAACCTTATCTTGAAGTTCGTCTTTCATCATTCCGGTAAAACTTAAGATAACATTAAGAGGTGTTCGAATTTCGTGAGACATCTGAGCTAGAAATTCAGATTTAAGACGATCTGATTGTTCTGCGTGCTCTTTTGCTTCTATCAACGCTTCTTCGGTAAGTTTTTTGTTGGTAATATCTTCTATTGTTCCTTCATAATAAAGATCGCGTCCGTCGTTATCTTTAACAGCTCGAGCGCTCTCGCGAATATAAATTACAGTTCCGTCTTTCTTTCTCCACTTGGATTCAAAACCGAAAATTTTTCCGTTCTTTTCGATCTCGTTTTTAAAAATTTCTCGTGTTACAGGATCTGCATAAGTATTCTTTGCATTAAGATTCATAAATTCATCCATAGAATCATAACCGGCAATTTTAATAAGCGTTGGATTTGCAAGTAAGATCTTACCTTTAGGTGTAGAACGATAAATTCCTATTGTAGCATTTTCATATAGTCCTCTAAATCTGAGTTCACTTTCTTTTAAGGATTCATCTGCTTTTTTACGCTCTGTTATATCCTGCTTGATTGCAATAAAATTTGTTATTTCTCCTCTGGGATTTTTAATTGGGGTTATTTGCATTTCTTCCCAATAATTGGTTCCGTCCTTTCTTTTATTTACAATTTCACCTCGCCATGTTTCGCCAACGTTTATCTTACCCCACATATATGCATAATAATTATCATCATGAACACCGGATTTGAAGATGCTTGTTTTTTTGCCGAGGACTTCATTTACCGAATAACCGGTTAAACTAGTGAAGGCAGTATTAGCCCAGATTATCGTTCCGTCTTTATCGCAAATAACAATTCCATTCGCCGCTGCTTCAAGAGCATTGCTCTGAAGTGAAAGTTGTTCTTCAACTGTTTTCTGTTCCGTTATATCTGTTATGAATCCTTCAAGGGCCAAAAGTTCATCTTCTAAATCGGAGAAAATACCAACGCCCTGTTCCCAAACCCATTTTTCGTAACCGACTGCGGTATTAATTCTATAAACAAGTTGATATGGTTTTTTCTCTTCAACCGCTTTATGAATTTGTTCAATCACTTTTTTGCGGTCTTCTTTGTGAATAAGTTCATCATAGTAGGAAATTATTTTATTTCCGATCAACTCTTCTTCTTTATAGCCCGTAATTTGAAAACATTTTGGACTTACATAATCTAATTCCCATACTTGTCCTAATTTGCAGCGGTAAACCATTCCGGGCAGGTTTTGGACAAGAGTATTTAATTTTCGCTGACTTTCATTTAGAGCTTCTTGAACTTTTGTTGTTCGATGTGATTTTTTTTGAAGGTCAAGACTTGCACCCTCCAGTTTTTTTGTGTAAAGGTTACGTTGTCTTTCCGACCTATAAATAATTATTATAGTAACTAAACAAAGGATCAAACTTAAGGAGGCAAGACCAAATTGGGTTATACGGAAGACTTTCACAAAGGAACCAAGAACATTTCTTACTTCTTTTTCAACTTTGTTGCTTTGGACTTCCACATTAGAATAAAGAGATTCCCACTCTTGATGAATATTAACTTTTGATTGTGTAGAATCTTTCGATGCAACTTGACTTGATAGTCCGCGATAATTAAGCAATAGTGCTTGTAATTTTTGTACTTCCTCGGAAAGTGCAACCTTATCAATCGGGATTGAGATTATATTGAAACGTTCTTTTTCTTCAAGCAAAGATCTCGCATTAAGTTCTGCGACATCAAGATATTCCATTGCTAGTCTAAAAGTTGCTGGCGTTTGGACTCCGGACTCTTTCAAAAATTCGGAACGAGCTTTAGCAACATTGCTTTTTATTTCCAGCGAAGAATCAAGAAGAGATGTGTAAATAAAATTTATTCTTAGACCGATAAATAAACCGTAGATAACCGCGAGCGACATAAACAACCCTGCGGTTAATATCAAATAATATACCGTCCTATTTGAAGATGCTATTTTTTCTTTGTGGCCCATCGTTCAAAACATTTTTTAAAAATTATTTTTCCGCGACCATTTATTTAATAAATACCCGATAACCCCATGGCTCAAGAGTTAATTGATATTGATTATTTAGTAATTCAGAACTATTTGTAAAAAGATTTTTATAAGTGCCCTCAAGTTTTGAACTTGTTATTGTAACTTGTTTCTTCTCTTTAGACAGATTAAATATTGAAATTACTTTGCTGTTATCCTGTTCTCTTATAAATGCAAAAACATTTCCGTCATTAACAGATAGCTTTTGCAGCTCGCTGCCCTCAGCGCCGTTCCATAAAGCTTTATTTTCTTTTTTTGCATTAAAAAGTAACGTGTAATAATTACGCATTACACTGTCATCCCAATTTATTAAATCTTTTTCAAAAAAATTAAGACGTTTATTCAAACCTGCTTCCTGCCCGCTATAAACAAGAGGCATTCCGGGGACAAGACAGGTAAGAACGGCAAATGTTTCTGCAGCGTCTCCAAATCTTTCCCGGTCAGTACCATGCCATGAGTTTTCATCATGGTTAGAAGTAAAAACCATCCGGTAAGAATATGTCGGATATTCACTTTTTTCTTTCATAAAATATTCATAAAAATCGTTTGCGGATTTATTCCCCTTGGCACAATCAACGAACAAATCTTTTAACTGCCAATTGTATGTCATATCAAAAGCTTGATGAAGTTCGGGTAAATTTCCTTCAGCCAACATGAAGACGGGTTTTATAGCATCAAGCTGAGGGCGAACCCACTTCCAAAATTCAAGCGGAACCATTTCTGCAACATCACATCGGAATCCGTCTATGCCGCACTCTTCGATCCAGAACTTCATAGCATCACGCATGTAATTCCACAAATCTTTATTATCATAGTTTAGATCAATAACATCAGTCCAATCTGCTACGGGAGGGAAAAATTTTCCGTTTCGGTCTTTAGAAAAAAAATCGGGATGAGTTTTCGTCCAAACATTATCCCATGCCGTATGATTTGCAACCCAATCAATTATAACATGCATTCCGAGATCATGAGCTTGTTTAACCACAGATTTAAAATCTTCAAGAGTGCCAAACTCCGGATTGACCGCTGTATAATCTTGAACAGAATAGTAGCTTCCTAAAGACCCCTTTCTATTTAATAGACCGATCGGATTGATCGGCATAAACCAAAGAATTCCCGTACCCATTTCTTTTAATTTAGGCAAGCTCGAAGAAAACGCTTTGAAAGTTCCTTCCGGTGTGTATTGCCTTACATTCACTTCATAAATAGTTGCGCTAACACTCCAAGAAGGATGTGTAACTATATTTCCCTCTTTAAGATTTTGTGAGGTGATATTGCTGCTTAGACATTGTGTAAAAAGAGGGAGCGTAAACAACACAAAAACGAGAATAAACAATTTATCTTTACTAATAGAAAGACGTTCAAACATTAATCTATCTCCTTAATAAGAGGTCAGGAAGCGTAAAACGAATTTACCAAAAATAAACGTTATATAAATTCATTTTTTGGTATTTTTATTTAACTAAATAATAACATTTTAGAAATGAAAAAACCCTTAAACGACCCGACAGTTAAATTTTTTATAACTATTCTGGGATTGTTTATAATCTTTTTTGTCCTTAAAGAATTACAGCACATTTTTATTCCGCTTGTAATTGCATATATCATGTTTTTCTTTTTCGAGCCGCTGAATAATTTCATCGAGTCTAAAAAAATACCTATACCCATTGTAATTTTTATTGATCTCTTTTTAACCGTATCTATGTTTTACGGTATATCGAAAGGTATTGTTGATAGGTTTGTTTCCTTCAGCGTAAAACTGCCGATGTACGAAGCGAAGCTTAATCATATTATAAGCACCTCGGCAAATTCACTTGGCTTAAAGAACAGACTGTTAACACATTTCGATATATCGAAGATTATTCAATCGGTAGATATTGGTGTTTTGGCAAGTGGAGTTTTTTCTTCAACTCTGACAATTGCCGCATCCATTCTACTGATTCTTTTCTTTTTTATATTTATTAATACCGGTCACAATAAAATTTTTGAAGCGATAAGAATGCGTTACGTTGAACGGGAAGTAAAATCATCGCTCAAACAAATGAAGAAAGAACTTAAGTCATCTAAAGAAAAAAATCCCGAAAGCACAAGAGAAGAAGCGATTGAAACACTTACAATTCAACGCGAATTAAAACTCCAGAAAACATTTAAGGACATTACCGAACAAGTACAAAGATATATTGTTACAAAATTCTTGATAAGTTTATCAGTCGGTTTATTAGTAGGAATTATTTTGTGGTTGTTCAAAATTGAGTTCTTTATTATATGGGCGGCATTTGCCATTCTGCTTAACTTCATCCCTAATGTTGGTTCTGTCTTTGCGGTGATTATGCCTACACTTATGGCGCTTGTTCAATATGAATCATTCGGGTATGCCGCAGTAGTAGCGGCAGTATTAATTGTTGCACAGAACATAATCGGAAATATTATTGAACCTAAAATTTTCGGTGATCGATTGGGACTTAATCCGTTGGTAATTTTACTATCGTTATTACTTTGGGGCTACATCTGGGGAATTGTAGGAATGTTTTTAGCTGTTCCTTTAACTGCAATCGGGAAGATCATTCTATCAAACTCATCATCAAAGAATTTGAGATTTATTACCAATTTGATGAGCAACTAAGACTATTCGTCTTTAGTCGTGTATATTTTTTTGCATCGATTTACTTAACTTAGAGCGTTAGCTTACAATAGATTATCAGCGGGGTGGTTTATGGCACTCACAAAAATTATTTTCACAATTTTTATAATAACTTTATTATTTACCACAAAATCTTTTTCGCAAAGTTTTTATTCAATAGAAGGAAAAGTTACAGACGCCAAAACAAATGAACCGTTGGCAGTTGTTAGTGTTTATTTATCTCAAACAACAATCGGTACTTTAACAGATAAAAACGGTAATTACAAAATCAACAAAGTTTCTCCAGGTAAATACACGCTAGTAATTTCCCAGATTGGATATGAACCTTTTCTTCAAATAATAGAGATTAAGCCCGAAACAAATACTCAACGAAATTTCTTACTTAAAAGTAAACCTATCGAAATGCACGCGATTGACATTGTCGAACAATCGGACGAATACGCCGCTTATCTAAAAGAACAAAAAGATTACCGGGAAATCTTTAAGAAATATTTTCTTGGGCTAACTGATTTTAGTAAAGAGTGTGCTATTGAAAATATTGAAGACATTGTTTTCACAAAGAGAAATGATCTGTATATCGAGGCAAAATGTTCAAAACCAATAATGGTTATAAACAAAGCACTCGGTTTTAAAATTGAATGTGAATTGATCCATTTTCAGTATAACGAACAAAAGGAGGGGTCTATCTTTTATGAATTTTATCCAAAATTTTCTGACCTTGATCCCGAAAATGATAACCAGATAAAACAATGGGAACAAAACAGAAAATCTGCATACCAAAGTTCGCTTAGAAGATTCTTGTTGGCCGTTATCAATTCTGGGACTTATGTGAATGGATACATACTCGAAATTTCAAGAGGGAATCTAGTTTATAATAAGATTGAATCCGGCACGTACTTTAAGAAAACAAACATTGTACAATATGATAGTACATCTGGATTAAACTATCTCAAGTTTGATGGATATTTAATGATTAGAAATTCTACAACAGAAGAGCAATCAGAAATATTTTTACCTTACAGAACAGCATATATAGGTTCCGATGGTTACCCTGTTGATACTATGTCCGTACTGGTTTTTGATACATTTGCTCGTCAAGGAGTAGCCAATTTATTGCCAATTGATTTGCAGATGACAGAGTGAAATATATCGTTCTAATTATTTAATCATTTTTGGCTAAGTAATAATTCCCCCTCTCTTTTGCTAATGCTTACTCATCTCTTTTTTGTTATATTTATCTCAAGTGAAAAAATAATTTATTAATAAATAAAAGAAGTAGAAGAACAGTTAATGATTCGTGTTGAGCAGTTGCCCCCGATTATTTTCGGGGGAGGAAAGTCCGAACTCCGCAGAACGAAGTGCCGGGTAACTCCCGGGGTGCTGATTTATTCGGTACACGGAAAGTGCCACAGAAAAAATACTTCCTGTTGATGGCGGGTTACGCCCACCTTCGGCAGGTAAAGGTGAAAAGGCAGGGTAAGAGCCTACCGCTTCAATAGTAATATTGAAGGCAGGGCAAACCCCACTTGGTGCAAGGTCAAGCAGAAGGTTTCCCGAGTTTTTCTCGGGACAAGGTTGTTCGCCTTGAACTCCTTCGGGTAGACCGCTGGATCCCGAAAGTAATTTCGGGACAAGATAAATGACTGCTGCCCGGCTTTACCGGGAACAGAATTCGGCTTATAGACACGAATCATTTGGTGTTCTCCTTCACGGAAGACGCCATGCAAACAAAAAGCTGGAAGGTGAAAGAAGCGTCGGATGATAAATCCGCTCTTGCTCTTTCAGATAGTCTAAATGTCTCAAGTATAATTGCTCATCTGCTGCTGCTGCGCGGCATAACAAATTTCTTCGAAGCAAAAACTTTTTTCCGTCCTTCGCTTGAATCTCTTCGCGATCCTTTTTTAATGAATGGAATGCAGGAAGCCACGCAACGCGTTATTAAAGCTCTAACTACAAACGAAAAAATTTGTGTTTACGGAGATTACGATGTTGACGGAACATGCTCTGCTGCATTGATGTATTTATTCCTAAAAGAACTCGGCGCGAAGGTTGAAACATATATTCCTAACCGCATCACCGAAGGATATGGCGTTTCAATTACCAGCATAGATATTTTAAAAGAGCGCGGAATAAATCTTCTTATCACTGTTGATTGCGGAATAACCGCCGTTGAAGAAATTGCCCACGCAAAAAAACTCGGCATAGAAACAATCGTTTGCGATCATCATAAGCCGAAAGATATTTTACCGGATGCATACGCCGTACTCGACCCTATCAAACCCGGGTGCACATATCCTTTCAAACATTTATCTGGTGCAGGCGTTGCATTTAAACTCGCAGTTGCTGTGGGCGAAAGAATCGGCAAGAAAGACTTGGCGTTAAAATATCTTGATCTTGTTGCTCTTGCCGGTGCCGCAGATATTGTTCCGTTGATAGATGAAAACAGAATTCTTGTTAAAGAAGGGATTGATCTAATAAACACAAATCCGCGACCGGGAATATTGGCATTGATAAAAGGTGCTAGAATGGAACCGGGAAATTTGAGCGCGGGACAAATTGTTTTCACTATTGCACCACGTATTAATGCTGTAGGAAGATTGGGCGATGCGATCCGTGCAGTAGATCTTTTTACAACCGATAGTCCTAAAAAAGCTTTGGAGCTTGCACAAGTTCTGGAAGATGAAAATATTGAACGACGCAAAATTGATGAAATGACTTTCTCTCATGCAATGCAGCTTGTTGATTCCGAGATAGATTTTGATGCTAACCTGGGAATTGTTTTGCATTATGAAGATTGGCACCCGGGTGTAATCGGAATTGTTGCTTCACGCCTTGTTGAAAAATTTCATCGCCCGGCAGTTATGTTAACAACAATTGACGGCGTTGCAAAAGGTTCTGCGAGAAGCGTTCCGGGATTTAATATTTATGAAGCACTTCAGAATTGCGATGATCTGTTGTTACAATTCGGAGGGCATGAAGCAGCAGCCGGTCTTGCCGTTGAATTAGAAAAGCTTGATGAGTTCAAACTAAGATTTAATGCAGTGTTAAGACAAAGCATGACTTCAGAAAATATTATTCACGAAATTAATATTGATGCTAAACTTTCTTTTTCCGAAATATCTCCTAAATTTCTTAGAGTCTTGGATCAGTTTGCACCTTTTGGACCAGGTAATATGCGTCCGGTATTTTTAAGCGAAAATGTTAGTCTGGTTTATCAGCCAAGAATAGTCGGATCGAATCATATAGTAACAAGTTTGAAACAGAACGGGAACGACAAAGTTTTCGATGCAATTGGATTCAACCTTGGTGCGTTCGCTACTCATATTGATAAAGAAAAGAATTTGGTTGATATTGTATATACGATAGAATCAGTTCAAAAGGACGGAAAAACTTATCCGCAAATTCGTCTGAAAGATATTCATGTTAAAGAAATTAATTTTGCAGAAAAATAGTAACTAATAATAGACGGATAATTTTATGTCAGGCCATTCTAAATGGGCAACAATTAAAAGAAAGAAAGGCGCTCTAGATGCAAAACGAGGAAAAATATTTACAAGATTAATTAGAGAAATTACTATTGCAGCAAGACAGGGCGGAGGAGATCCGGACGGAAACCCCAGATTACGTCTTGCAATTGATAATGCAAAAGCCGCCAACATGCCCGCAGATAATATTGAACGTGCAATAAAAAAAGCCACCGGTGAACTTGAAGGTTCACAAATCTCTGAATTAATCTATGAAGGATATGGACCCGGCGGTGTAGCTATTATTGTGGAAGTTGCAACAGATAATAAAAATAGAACCGTTGCGGAGATTCGTCACATCTTTAGTAGAGGAAACGGTAATCTGGGCGAGACCGGATCTGTTGCGTGGATGTTTGAGAGAAAGGGAATTATAACAATCAAGCGCGATAGCAAATCAGAAGATGAAATGATGGAAATAATTCTTGATGCCGGAGCAGACGATCTTAGTACGGAGGAAGATTTTTTTGAAGTAACAACTGCTCTCGAAAAATTTGAGCATGTTAGAAAGATTTTGATTGATAAAAAGTTAACCATAGAAAATGCCGCGCTGCATTGGACCGCAAAGAATTTAACTCCAGTTAAAGGAGACGATGCTGAAAAGTTAATGAAATTGATCGAGGCAATTGAAGAAAGCGATGATCTTCAAAATGTTTTTACAAATGCTGATTTTATAGAATGACCTTAGGTCATTCCGAACAAACGAGCGGCTGCGAGTTTGATGAGGAATCTCCATAAAGAAGAGCTTGAGATCCCTCGCTTCGCTCAGGATAACTAAATGAGAATACTCGGCGTTGACCCAGGTACAATTTTCACTGGCTATGGTATTATAGATTTTGAGAGTAACGAACTGAAATATGTCTCAGCGGGAATTATAAAAATTCCAACCACTAAAGAAATGTCTCCCCGTCTTAAAATAATTTATAATGAATTGGATAAATTAATTAAACAATTCCGCCCGGATGAGTTTGCACTTGAAACAGCATTCTATGGTAAGAATGTTCAATCGGCATTAAAGATTGGTTATGCCCGCTGTGTTTCAATGCTGGCGGCGGTTCATAATGGCATTCCGATGAAAGAATATTCCCCGCGTGAAATTAAAAAATCAGTTGTGGGAAACGGAGCTTCATCAAAAGAACAAGTGCAGTATATGATAAAAAAACTTCTTGCAATCCGTAAAATAAAAATGAAATTTGATGAAAGCGACGCGCTTGCAGTTGCTATCTGTCATGCGTTCAAAGTAAATTCATTCGCAAAGGGAAGCAAAAACTGGAAAGAGTTTATTATAGAAAATCCGGATAGAGTTATTGGAGAATAAAATTTCTTCTTGCTGTTAAGATAAACTTGACCGAAGTTGCACTGGAAAAATTCCTCTAAATTAATACTAACTAAATATCGAGGAAAACATGAAGCCATCAAAGTTATTACTCTTATTATTAGCAATTCTTACTACTAATTTTTCTCTTTTCGCACAAAACGATTCGGTGAGTTACAAAAGTCAGTTGCAGTTTCATTTGATTAATGGGTATTCTCTATCTTATCTAAATTTATTTTGTCCTTCATCTGGAATAAGATTTAAAATTGATCTTCGTTTTAATGGTACTTCCGAGGACAGGGATAATATTCAAAATTCTTTTGATAACAATCCAAATAATCCTATTAGCGAAGAACAAAAGTTTAAGGACAATCAAGCAAATAGTTCTCAAAATTATAACCTAGCTGTTAATTACATGTGGATATCTAATATTGCGAAGGAAATAAATTTGTACTTAGGTATTGGCCCTTTGATTAGTTATTCTAGAAATCATGCCGTAGATAACGATGAAACAATTCCTTCAACCCAGAACAGTTATGTTAAATCATTTTATGAAGCAACGTCGTCTTCCTTTGGTTTAGGTATACAGGGAGTTATTGGTGTGGAATGTAATATAACAGAGAAAATTTCCATGCTTGCAGAATTTAATTTAAATGGCACTTATAGTTGGGACTATTGGAAATATAATTCTGAAAATCAATCTACTAGTCTTAGTAGAACAGAAAATACTGAAGACGGCAGTTCTTGGAATTATGGATTGGACAATATAAAGATAGGAATTGCGTATCGTTTCTAATCTTGCCTTTAACAACCGCAAACTTTAGTTTTCACTAAACAATTTTCTAATTAGGGTTTGCGGTTTTTCTTTCATCAATACTAACTACTAATTATTATATGATCGGTTACTTACGCGGTAAAATAATTTCAAAGAAACCAACAAAACTTTTAATTGATGTGAACGGTGTTGGCTATCTTGTTAACATTTCAATCAGCACATTTGAAAAAATTGCAGACAAGGTAGAAGTTTCTCTCTACACTTATTTAAGTGTACGGGAATCAGCGATGGATCTGTATGGGTTCTATTCTCTTGCAGAAAAAGAAATGTTTGAATTGCTGATAAGCGTTAGCGGAATAGGACCTAAATCAGCACAAAGTATTTTATCCGGAATTCAAATTGAAGATTTGAAAGATGCATTAAGAGCAGGAAATATTTCCAGACTAATTTCTATTCCTGGTATAGGAAGAAAAACCGCAGAAAGATTAATGGTTGAATTGAGAGATAAAGCAGATTCGGTTTCAGACAGCAGCGAAGATTCTAAAGCGGGGACCTCAACGATTCGCTACGACGCTATAACTGCATTGGTTAATCTTGGCTATAATCAGAAAGTTGCTGAAAGAGCAGTAAGAGCAATTACAGATCGTAATCCGAATATCTCAATTGAAGATTTAATAAAAGAAACTTTGGTGGGCTTAAATAATTAAAAGAAGCCCGATTTTTTTAAGAAATCGGACTTCTGAAGTTGGACTAATCATTAATCATAAATTTTTCATCATCTTTCAATTCTTTTCCATAATGTTTCTTATAAATTTCAAGATATTTTTTGTGCAACTCCGGCGAAGCTTTCTTTCCATTTATTTTCATTTCGTCTTTTGAAAGAATAAAATCATCAAGATCATCTCCCTCATTAAGTAAATTATCTTTAACGAGTTCATCTTTAGCATCATTAATAAACTCTTTCAAGATCTTCATTTTTTCCTTTAGCTTTCCCATGTTTGCATTAAGCTCTTTTATGCTTTTCTTAAAAGCTTCGCTATTAGGACCGCTCTTTTTCATTTCCTCGTTGAATTTTTCCGAATCAAATTTGAAGTCTTTCATGTTTTTTTTCAACTCTTTCATGGATTCCTTAAATACTTCGTTATCAAATTTGAAATTCTTCATGTTTTCTTTCAATTCCTTCATAGATTCCTTAAATGCTTCATTATCAAATTTTAAGCTATCCAATCCTTCAAAATGCATTGGAGGAATTGTTATAGACGGAATATCAATTCTTGGAATATGAATCGGTGGAATTTTAAATGAATGCATCGCGAAATTCTCGCGAAGATTTTTTTGAACATCCTTCATAATATCTTTCCATTCGGTTGTATCAAATGCTATCGGGGGCATGGGCGGAATGTCAAAATCGAAATCATAATTATAACCATAACTACCTTTGAATTTTTTCATCTTTTCCTTGAACTGTTTCATTTCCTCTTTGTGTTTATTCATATTACCGCGGAACTCTTCCATAGCTGAATCATACTCGTTAAGGCGTTCCGTTATTTTATTTTCATATTTATTCAGATCTTTTTCCGGCACTTTCTCGCCATCTATAAATAATTCCTCGAGCTTACCGTTGTTTAGTTTTGCTTTGAATTTTTTCTCCTCACCGTTAACATCATCATAAAATTTTAAAGTACGGGTCCCTTTTTTTAATGATGTTGTATCAGGAATATAGTTGATATTACCAACCGGACTCTTGAAAGAGGCATTATCACTTAATGATGTAACCGGATTTATAAAAGAAGCAGTTGTTAATCCGCGTGGATTCTCTTTTGCCGAGGAGGAAGAATAAATTGATACTACTGTCATTAATAAAAGCAAAACAGCGAATGCGGTGAACTTAACGCCATACGATGTATTTTTGTTTTTTGTTGTCATTCTATTTATTCTCCTAAATAATTGATTTTTCTTCCCTATTGCAGCAAGCGCTAATTCATTTTCTTCAGAACAAATCTGCTGCAAATTGTATAGAGCTTTGAAGTAAACCAAAGAACCGCCGCATAATTTCAAAGTAAGATCATCGCAGCAATTTTCTCTTTCGCTGTTGATTGTTGATGTAATCCACCATACAACCGGATGGTAAAAGAAAATTGTCTCGATCAAAGTCTGAATAAAATTAAGTATAAAGTCATAGCGTTTTATATGAGCAAGCTCATGAATGATTATTGCTTCAACTTGCTCTTGCGGTAAACCGGTTAACATTCCTAACGGAAGTAAAATCACCGGCTTCAAATATCCCATTGCGACAGGCGCTTTTACCTTTGATGATTCATAAATCCCAACTAATTGTTTTATACCGATATTGTTTGAAAGTTCTCTTAATCTATATACCCAAAAATCATCTAAAGGTTTTATCCCGACCGTTCTTAATCTTTGTACATAAAGTACTCCGCCGATAAAACGCATTGAAAAAAGAAGAAATCCCAATAGTCAGAGAGTAACAATTACAGAAACATTTTGTGAAAAATAATATTCTATCACTTTTACAAAACTTAGGTTTGTGCCGGATGCACCTGTAGAAGTAACCTCAGTAGATACTTGAGATGAAATTGCACCGCCGGAGATAATCCCAAAATCCGAAGAAACAGTTTTACCGGATGGATCATAAACTTGAGTAAAAGTTGCAAGCGAAAAGAGGAAGATCAAAACCAAAGCAGCGAAAGAAAAATTATAACGAAGCTGCGCACTCTTCTTTCCGGTTATTAAAAAAACGCCGCTAAGTAAAACAGCAATCATTGCTCCTTGCCATAATGAGTGAAAGATTGTCCAGCCGATTGCCTTTATTATTTCTTCGGGTATGAAGTTATAAATAAAGTTCATCTCTGATCCTTTTCAATTTGGTTTAACAACTCTTTTATTTTTTTCAATTCTGCTTTTGACGGTTGAGAATTTCCAAGAGCTTGCATAACAAGATTTGCCGCCGAACCGCTGAATGCAGTCTCGAGAAGTTTATCAAGTAAAACTTTTTGAATATCGGCTTGATCTATCACAGCTTTATAAACATGACTTCTTTCGTTCTCATCTCGTTCAACAAGATTCTTTTCAAACATTATCTGAAGCATTTTCAAAGTTGTTGTGTAGCCGGTTTCTTTTTTTTCATTTAACTTTTCATTAACCGCTTTAACTGTTGAAGCTCCGTTCCGCCATAAGATCTGCAAAATTTCAAGTTCGGAATCAGTTGGTTTTGGTATTTGCCACTTTGCCATTATTAAACCTTTTTTGTTTTCTAACCCTTGAGACGATCGAATCATACGAAAAGTTTCGTAGATAGGGGAAAAAAACAATTATTGAGAAATAATAGGAATTAGAAAGAAAAATTTGGTTTTTTGTTCAACTTGGACAGATGTCAAAAGTGCATTTCGGTGAGGGAGAATACAAAAAGTATAAAATCATTGAGAATTTAATTGAAGGATGAATTTTGTGATTTTTATTATTCCTTCAACCCTAAACACTCCATCAACCTGTTGTGCGCTTCTTTGGGAAGGTTAACGTTATATTTTTTGTAGAACTCAATTGTGGTTTCAACAGATTTGAAGTAATGGTTACAATTCTCACATTCGTCAAGATGTTTTTTTATCATAAGACAATTCGGGGAATCAAGCTGTTCGCCAAGATTATCGCAAATGTGCATCATTACATCTTTACAGTTTGGTTTGTTCTTATTCATAATTAAACATTCCGTTTAATTCATTCCTTAAAAAAGATCTTGCTCGGTGTAGTCTTGATTTAACAGCCGGTACGGAAAGTTCTACCATCTTTGCAGTTTCTTCTGTTGAAAAACCCTCAACATCTCTCAGCATAAAAACAATTCTGTAATCTGCCGGAAGTTTTTCAATTGCTTTATCAAGATGTTCCTTTAGTTCATTGTTTTCTGTTACCTTATCCGGAGTTACTTTCCAATCAGCGATATTTTTCTCATCAATGTCAGCATCCTCATCTTCAAATGATGCATAAGCGTATTTGCTTTCTGACCGCGCAAGCATTAAACAATGATTGCTTACAACTCTGTAAAGCCAAGTGGATAATTTCGACTGTCCGCTGAACTGATTTAAATTTTTCACCATGCTTAAAAAAGTTTCTTGCATAGTGTGCTCGGCTTTATCTTTATTTCTGCAAATCTTAAAAGAGAAATTATATACAGTCTGTTCGTAAATTTTTACAAGCTCTGCTAAAGATTTTCTGTCTCCCCGCTGTGCTTGCTCTATTAGTTTTAATTCATTCATTTATTTGATGTCTTTATTCCGGTAAGGATTCTGGTTATTCATCACGTTGGAGTAAATTAATGTCTAAGCTTCTCCAAAGATAAACGCTAACAATGGAACAATACGGATTCCAATTATTCTTTTTTGAAATTGATTTAATCTTCTTTTCATCCGGTAGTTTTTTCAAATTGTAATTTAACATTACCGCTTTACGAATACCAAGATCGGAATAGGGAAGCACATTTAACCGCCCCAACGTGAAAATCAAAAACATGTGTGAGGTCCAAACACCAATTCCTTTTACTTTTGTTAATTCCAAAATTATTTCTTCGTCTGATTTTTTAGAGAATCCTTTAAGATTAATTTCACACGATAGTATTTTTTCAGAAAGGTCTTTTACATATTTTACTTTGGCATTAGATAATCCGACCGCTCGCAATGAAGCATCTTCTGCTTTAAGGATTTGTTCAGGCAAAGGGTTGTTGTTGAATAAATTCATAAATCGAAAAGCTATCTTGTCAGCGGCATACATTGATAATTGCTGACCTATAATAGCATCTAGCAATGCATTGAAGTATTTCTTGTGAGGCATTAAATTGATAATACCGATGTTTTTTATTATTGTTGAAAGAGTATTATCATGTTTGGAAAGGTGTTTTATAGCTCGTTTAATTTCTGCATTTTGCATTAAAAATTACCTCAATATTTGTCGGTGATATGGAAAATCAATTATTAATAACTTTAAGCCGGAACAAATTACTTAAAAATGCAGACATTTCTAAGATTGACCTAAGAAATGTTAGAGGTCAATTAATTACAATTGGCGAAGGTGAAATTCTCTACCGCGAAGGTGATATTGCAGAGATAATTTATTTAGTTATAAGCGGTGAGATAAATGTTCTTAAGAAACGTCTGTTAGGAAAAACCAAGTCATACTTATTTTCGGAAAATGATTTCTTCGGCCATGAAGAATTTTTTGAAGAAACATCGCGCACTTCAACAGCGGTTGCCCTTAGAGATTCTTACATAATTTCATTAACACGCGAAGAAGTTGATCTGTTAATACAGCAAGACGACGAAATTTTAATAAACCTTAGAGAACCGGTTGCCGAAATTGATGAAGAAGAAATATCGGCTAGGACTGGAAACATTCAAACCAGGCAAGTTCAGGAAATAGAAGAACCAACGTGGGCACCGCCGCTTAAAGATAATTTTATCCCTATCAAAGAATCAAAACATTTTGAAGAACAATCAGCCGAAGAAATTTCTCATTTAAGCATAGATCATCTTAACACCCCCAGTGATGAAAATATAAACTCAATAGTAAAAGATGAAATACCGGAAGAAGATTCCGCGCCGAAGACTCTATTCTTTGATGAAAGCTCATCTTTGAACGAAGACGGAATTCCAAAAGCTGAATTTGAATTACCCGATCTTCCATTGAAACCCGAAGAAACAAAAAAATCCGACGATGGTTTGAACGATGCATTATTCCGCATTCTTAGCGGCACTCATGAAACTTTCTATGAACCTGAGAAGAAAAAAGATCAACCACAGATCGAAGAAACCGATGAAGCATTTCTATCATCTCTAGGAGTTAATGAAGAACCTGAAACAAAAAAGAAAACTTTTGATGAAGAAATTATTCCATCAAAAGATTTATCCGCTCATAAAAGAGAATCAGCAGAAAAAGTGAATTTTACTAATGGCAATTTAGATTTTTTTCCAGAAGTAATTGATAAAGAAACAATGAAAGATACTTCCGAAGCTGAAAAAATTACTGAAACAAGCTCAGAACCCGTTCATCAAAAAACTAAACAATTAGTAAACAAAAATTCAGAAGTTCAAATTGAACAAGTTATGAATACCGATGAACTTCAAATGATTATCAAAGCAGCAGAGTTGGTTAACTCAAATATCCGTGTGGATGAAGTATTAAAAAACATAATTGATGTTGCAACAGATCTAACAGGAGCGGACCGCGGAACACTTTATTTGGTTGATAAAGAAAAGAATGAACTCTGGTCTTTGATTACGATGGGCGATGAGATGCGCGAGATCCGCCTAAAGATAGGAGATGGACTTGCCGGATTTGTTGCTAAGAGCGGAGAGACAGTTAATATAAAAGATGTTCAAAAAGACTTTCGGTTTAGAGGTGACATAGATCGTGCAAGCGGTTACACAACAAGAAACATGATTTGCTTTCCAATTAAGAATAATAAAAGCCAGATCATTGGAGTTCTTCAATTGCTCAACAGTTCTAAAGGCGAATTCAATAAACGCGACGAAGAATTTTTAGCGGCGCTTTCAATTCATTCCGCAATTGCTCTTCAGAATGCAGAACTTGTTGAAAAATTATTACAGACAGAAAGAGTTCAATCACTTGGTAAAATGGCAAACTTTTTAATTCAAGATATTAAAAAACCTATTCTTGTTAGTAAAAGATATGCAGAACATTTACGCAGTAAACAACTACCGGCAGATACAACGCAAATAATTGATATGCTGCTTGAACAACTTGGACAAGTTGCCGACTTAGTTCAATCAACTTCCAGTTATTCGGAAGGTAAGACTATTCTACGTACAATTAACGTAAGCTTGAATAATACTCTTGCAGATTATGCCTCGCGAGTTGAACAAAATGTTGAAAGCCGGAACTGCAAAATTGTAACCGAGACCGACAAAGATGTTACAGTTAAACTTGATCAGAAAGAATTTTTTCAATGTTATACTCACATTGTTAAAAATGCATGTGATGCCATGCCGGATGGCGGTATTGTTCATGTCTCTACTAAACGCGAAGATAAAAAAGCGAAAATATATTTTAAGGATTCAGGACGCGGTATTCCCGAAGGATTCAAAGAAAAAATATTTGAACCGTTTATGACGCATGGGAAAAAAGAAGGAACCGGGCTAGGACTTTCGATCACAAGAAAAGTAGTTGAAGCACATAACGGAACTATTGATGTTGAAAGTTCAATAGGGAACGGCGCTACATTTATTATAACTTTACCAATAGCATCTGCAATCTAATCTGTCATTGTGATGAATGGAACGGTCAAGAATTTGGAATGACAAATATCAATGAATTACAATCTGATAACTATTCTTGGTCCCACAGCAGTTGGTAAAACTCACCTTGCCGCACAATTAGCAAATCGTTTTAATGGAGAAATTATTTCCGCCGATTCTAGACAAGTTTATATAGGGATGGATATTGGTACCGGAAAAGATATTAGTGATTATAATATTGATGGAATAATTATCCCGCATCATTTGATTGATGTGATAGAGCCGAAAGAAGAATTCAATCTTTTCCTTTTTAATAAATTTTTTTATGAATCATTTAGCGATGTAACCTCCCGCGGAAAGATTCCTTTTCTTGTCGGAGGCACCGGATTGTACTTACATTCTATCTTAAACGGATACGAATTAAACAAAATTGATTTTGATGAAGCGCGTTATAAAGAATTTGATGAATATGAAATAGCAGATTTAAGAGAAAGATTGAAAAAGGTTAATCCGTCATTGCACAACACAACAGACCTTCTTGTTAAAGAAAGGCTAATACGGGCAATTATGATTGCCGAAAAAGAGAATGATAAAGAGTTGTTAAATAAATCTAACATTAATTCTTTTACGATCGGGATTCGGCTTGATAGGGAAGAAATCAAGAAAAGAATAACTGTGCGTCTTAAACATCGTTTGCAGAATGGAATGATCGAAGAAGTTAAAAAATTAATTGATGATGGAATTTCTTTTGAACGGCTTGACTTATTCGGACTTGAATATAAATTCATCGGAAAATATTTGAGCGGTGAATTGAATTATAATGATATGCATCAAAAATTGAATAGCGCGATCCACAGTTTTGCTAAGCGGCAAATGACATGGTTTAGAAAAATGGAGCGCGAGGGAACAATTATTCATTGGATTGAAGGACCTAGTTACGGAGAAGCAGAGCAGATCATTTCTCAATATTTTTCGTAAACAAATAACATGAGCAATTCAATCACAACCCATCAACAACCAATTACCGTTTCTAAATATTTGGATAAATATGGATTGAAGAACTGGTCACTCGAATTACCAGCCGAGAAGAAATTTAATAACATAATTGTCATTCCGGCAATTCAAGAAAGTGAAAACATTAAACGGTTATTGGCTTCATTATTAGACAACGATAAAAAATATTTAGAAATGAATCTGTTTGTTTTTGTTATTAATAATCTGAAATATTCCAACGAAGAAGTAAAAATAGATAACCGGAAGAGCATAGAACATATAAGAAAAATTAGTTTAAAAAAAAATAATCCCGGAATAAATATTGGCCTGGTAAATGCATCAAGCAGCGGATTAGAGCTGCCCGAAAAAGACGGCGGTGTTGGTTTGGCAAGAAAAATAGGAATGGACCTTGCACTCACACAATTTAATTATTCGAATTCCGGTAAAAATATTTTGATCTGTCTTGATGCAGACTGCACAGTTTCAAATAATTATCTTGAATCAATCATTCAAACATTCAAGCAACCGAACATCCACGCTGCCTATGTTCAGTATGAGCACATGCTTCCGGAAAACGAGAGCGAACAACTTGCTATAATCTGCTACGAAATTTTTCTCCGCTATTATGTTCTAGGTTTACAATATGCGAATTCACCATTTGCTTTTCCAACGATCGGTTCGACAATGATCTGCGATTATGAAAGTTATATAAAGGTTGGTGGAATGAATAAAAAGAAAGCTGCAGAAGATTTTTATTTTATGGAAAAACTAGCTAAGATCACAAAGATCAAAAAGATTAGTACTGCAAAAGTTTATCCATCAAGCCGCGGTTCATGGCGCGTACCGTTTGGAACCGGACAAAGAGTAAATAGATTTTTTGCTGGCACTCATAAAGAATATCTTTTATATGATCCAAAGTCGTTCGATGTTTTGAAGTCATGGTTGAAAATTTACAACTCAAAAGAAATTTTTGATGCTGAACATTATTTGAAATCTACTGCAGCAATTCATAAGTCGCTTTATGATTTTCTTGTACAAAATTCTTTCGAAGATAGTTGGAATAAGATTCTAAAGAATTCCAAATCCGATGAACAAAAACAAAAACAGAAACAAATTTGGTTCGATGGATTCCGCACATTGAAATTAATTCACTATCTCAGAGACAACGGATTTCCATTGGTAAATATGTTTGAAGCACTGGATGAGTTATTGAGAATTGAGAATAGCGAATTGAGAATTATGAGAAAAAAAATAATTTCGCCAGTTGAAGAACAAATCGAATACCTTTCTCTGTTAAGAAAACTTGCTTAAAGCTTTTCGGCTTATTCCCCAAAGTCATCTTAGAATCTCACTCTAAACTTGATTATATTTTGCCCGCATTTTTTCCCGACAAAGTTGGGATTAATAAGAGGAAAAATGGAAATCTACGAAAAACTTAAATCTATAAAAGAGAAGTATGATAAGATTAATGAGGATTTATCCGATCCGCGCAATCTATCCGATCAATCTAAACTTATTTCACTCAGCAGAGAGAGAAGCAGTCTTATAGATCTCGTTGAAACTTTCAACGAATACGACAGCCTGGTTAAAAATATAAATGGTAATCAAGAAATTATTGAGAGCAATGATGATAAAGAGCTTACGGAAATGGCACAGGGTGAACTTAGTGATCTAAGAATGAAACGCGATGCGATGGAAGAGAGAATAAAATTTCTTCTTGTGCCGAAGGACCCCGACGATGATAAAGATGTAATTATGGAAATACGCGCCGGGACAGGCGGAGATGAAGCCGGATTGTTTGCCGCCGATCTGTATAGAATGTATTCCCGTTACGCCGAAGTCCGCGGATGGAAAAAAGAGATCATTGATTCGAGCGATACAGGCATCGGCGGAATTAAAGAAATAATTTTTAGTTTAACCGGTTCAAGTGTTTTTGCAGACTTGAAGTTTGAGAGCGGTGTTCACCGTGTCCAGCGTGTTCCGGCAACCGAAGCAAACGGAAGAGTCCATACATCTGCCGCTTCTGTGGTTGTACTTCCCGAAGTTGAAGATGTTGAAGTGAATGTTGATCCTAATGATATTAGAATTGATGTTTTTAGAAGTGGCGGTGCCGGTGGACAGAACGTTAATAAAGTTGAAACCGCAATTCGCATAACACATATTCCAACCGGACTTGTTGTTCAATGCCAGGATGAGCGTTCGCAATTGAAGAACCGCCAGAAAGCAATGAAAGTTTTGAAAGCAAGATTATACGATAAGAAATTATCAGAACAGAATAGCGAAATTGCTGCTGCACGCAAGTTGATTGTAAAGCGCGGAGACAGAAGCGATAAAATTAGAACTTACAACTTTCCGCAAAATAGAGTTACCGATCACAGAATTGGACTAACTCTCTACAACCTTTCGGAAATTATTGAAGGCGATCTGCATGAACTTGTAGAAAAATTAAAACTTGCAGATCGTGCTGAGAAACTTCAAGCAAGTTAAAATTTCTTTAACAGTCACTTATCATTTCATTAAGTAATCACTTGTAACGGCTTTGTTTTCTGTTGGTGATGTGAAGCAGTAAGTAAACCCGCCCTTTAATGAGTAAGCCCCGACTTCTCCGCTTTTTGAAATTGCCAAATAACTAATGTTGATATCTGTAAAATCTTTTAGTGATTTATAAAGACGGTTAATAGCAAACCGGCAAGCTTTCTGTGGGGATAAACCTTCTCGCATTTTTTCAACGATTAAAAAACTACCGAGCGTTCTCATAACATACTCGCCGTTGCCTGTCGAAACAGCTCCACCAATTTCATTATCAGCAAATAAAGCTGCGCCGATTATTGGCGAATCGCCAACTCTTCCGTGTAATTTAAAAGCCAACCCGCTTGTAGAAACACCGCCGCTAAGGTTATTCATTTTATCTATTGCCAGCATGCCGATCGTATCATGATTATCTTTTTTAATTTGGTTCTCTTTCCATTTTAACCAGGCATTCTTTGCATTTTCAGTTAAAAGATTTTCTTCTTTGAACCCGTTTTGAAGAGCGAATTTTTTTGCGCCGTCGCCTGCTAGCATAACGTGTTTAGTTCTTTCCATTACGAGCCGTGCAACAGAAATCGGATGCATTATGTTTTCGATAAAAGCTACCGAGCCTGCATTTCCTTTCCAATCCATGATCGAAGCGTCCAAAGTTACTTTGCCGTCTGCATCCGGTAATCCGCCGTATCCAACCGAAGAATCGTTCGGGTCGGCTTCGGTAATTTTAATTCCTTCTTCAACAGCATCTAAAGAACTTTTTCCTTGCAGTAATACTTCCATTGCCCGCGCGTTCGATTTCAAATTGGGCGACCACGTGGAAACAACTATTGGACCATTAGATAATTTTGAACCGGAGAAAATGTTTGTTGGAGATAATTGATTTAGCAACAAGCCGCTTCCTGCTATAGCCCCGGTTTTTACAAAATCACGGCGTGTGATCTTCATGTTTATCTCCCATCTTTTTCTGTTTGATATTCTGATTTATGGAAATTAGGTCTGGTCTCTCATCAAATAATTTTAGAACATCATTGAAAAGAAATATTTTCTTTGAATGATATAATGCTTTATAAATTTCTTCAACTAATTTAAAATCTTCTTCTGTGTCAACGGTCCATCTGTGAAATGAATAATCTTTTGGATTCGGATAATTTTTAATTCTGAATAATTTTGAATGTTCATAAATAAACGGGGTTACATGTTCCCGTTCATATTCTTTTGATGCATGATAGAAAGCTTTCCGAAGTGCATTGAAAGAAAATATTTCTACATCTAATCCGCGTGGAAATGTGCGGTGAATTGTATTGCTGAGATAATCGAAATACTTCAGTTCATTTAATTTGTTAAACGTCTCTACCATCCGATCAATTATCTCCGGATCAATCAAGGGGCAATCCGCTGTAATTCTTATAATAGTATTAGCGCGGAAAATTTTTGCGGTTTCAAAGTACCGAGATAAAACATCATTAGAACTTCCGCGGTAACAAGGGATAGTATTCAGTTTGCAATATGCTTCAACTTGATCGTCCTCCGTTTCAGTTGTTGTAGCAACAACAATCTTGTTAATATATTTTGAATAAGAAAGTCTGTTAACAACGTGTTTGAGCATGGGTTGGTCAACCAAATTTTTAAATATTTTTCCGCGAAAGCGTGTTGAACCAAATCTCGCTTGAACAATTGCCACTATGCTAATATTTTCTTTTCTATCTAGCAATTAAATCCCAGTTTAATGGCGTTCCTTTTTCAATATTTGCAGAAGCTTTTTTGCCAAGAATATCTTTTAAATATTTTGGGGCAAGTCCGTTAGAGGGACGGATAGATCGGATATTATTTTCCGTAAACACTTCACCGGCGGCAATATTTGTTACAGCAAAAAGGGAACGGGCAAATGTTCTGCTCTTTTTTATTTTATCCGATAACTCAAAACTAACATTGCCCAAAGCTTTTTCTACTTGCCTTATTTCATCAACCATTTTTTTGAATTCAGCAGGTTCTATAGAAAACGAAGAATCCGGTCCACCTATTTTCTTATCTAATATAAAATGTTTTTCAATTATTCTTGCACCCATAGCAGCGGCAGCAATTGGAACGGTTGTGCTTAGTGTGTGATCTGATAAACCCGCGACCACATTAAATTTTGATGCAAGAAGCGGAATCATTTTTAGATTTGCATCTTCAATCTGAGCGGGATATTCTGATGTACATTTTAACAAAGCGATTTGATCATTGCCCACACGGCGACACGCTTCAACTGCGTCTTTAATTTCTTCTTCTGTTGCAATACCGGTAGAAATAATTATTGGTTTTCCTTTCGATGCGGCATATTCGATCAAAGGAATATCTACAATTTCAAATGATGCGATTTTGTATGCGGGCACATTCATCTTCTCTAGAAAATCCACGGAGCTTTTATCGAATGGTGTTGAGAAGAATGTTAGTCCGAGTTCTTCGGCAAGTTGTTTTAATTTCGGCTGCCACTCCCAAGGTGTATATGCAGTTTGGTAAAGCTGATATAAAGTCGCACCGTCCCAAATTGTGCCTTGTTCGATCTTGA
Organism: Ignavibacteriales bacterium; assembly: GCA_026390775.1. Classification (NCBI taxonomy): domain Bacteria; kingdom Pseudomonadati; phylum Ignavibacteriota; class Ignavibacteria; order Ignavibacteriales; species Ignavibacteriales bacterium. Next base: position 1,255,341 of record JAPLFF010000007.1, read on the forward strand.
AATAATCTTTGTCGCTATCTATTGTTAGAGTGTCTGCTGTGTAAGTTTGAACTTTAACGGCATCGGCACCGCAATCTTTAATTGCTTTTATAGATTGAACTGCATTATCATAACTGTGATTATGATTGGCAGAGAGTTCTGCAACAATAAATACTTTGTTCTCTTCAGCAGTATTAAAATTTCCGATTTTGAAATTCATTTTTTGTTTAGAATAAATTTTAAAAATCGTTTTTCATTAATTATAGATTCATCACTCTTTATAAAACCGGCAGATTTAAATCCATTAATTGAAGCAATATTATCCGGGAGGATATAAGCAGTAATAGTTGAAATGTCCTTCTCGGAAAATATTTTAGTGCACGCTTCTTTCAAAATATTTTTCGAAAAACCCTTTCCTCTAAATTCATTTACAATGCTGATGCTTACTACCGCATCAACTTTTTTAATATCAAACCGTACTTGTCCCATAAAATTGTTTTTCTTATCAAAAGCTAACAGAAATATATAATCTTCTTTCTTTATTTTCTCGGAAAACCATTTTTTATGATCACCCAACTCAATAGTATCAGAGGTAATAGATTGACTCCTAACAGCGGGATCATTGGATAAATCGAATACTTTTTGCGAATCAACTTCAGCCGCGCTTCGTAAATAGAATCCATATGAATTACAAACTTTGTCTATAAGATAATTGACCACACGAATCGAACCTTGACCATCAACATTATTCACACCAATACCGCTTAATTTTTTGCGGACGGAAATTGATTGTAAAGTTTGAAATTGTTCAATAATTCTTCTTATAAAGTTTACGTCGTTATGATAAATCGTATTTAATAAAAATCCTTTTCTTTTCCATTCAAGAATATTGTTTTTTTGATTTTCTGCTACAGCAATTGCAATTGAAGGCGTACCAGTGGCAGCAAGTTCGTAAAGCGTTTGTCCTGCCGCAGTAATAGCAATATCGGAAAACAGCATCAGCTCTCGCATAAGCAAAGCCGAGGGTGAATAAAATAATTCTGTATTGATATCACGAAGTTTTTCAATTTCATCTTTGTTTATAAAGCCGCTTCCGACTACAACTTTCTTTTTTATGGCTGGAAAGTTTTCATGCAGCGATTTTAATACTGAACATGTTAGATTCTGGCTGTCTGTTGCACCAAATGTTATTAGTATAGAAGAGAGTTCCTTATTGAATTTTCTGTTTACTGCATTCCAAAATTCTTTTCTGAGAGGAATATATTTTGTACCCAGCAAGAATTCCTTGCCGGGTTTTTTCTTATATGGAAAAGTTTCCGCGTTTATAGTTCCATTCAAAATAATTCCGTCCGAGTAATCTATACGGATATTGTCATCTATAAACAGTGATACTTTAGCATGCTTTGAAATATTTTCGTAAAAATCTTTTCCTACCAGATAAGAATCTATAATAACAATATCACTGTTCTTTATTTCACCGATTAATTTTGTCGGATGTGCAGCCCAGTCTATAATCTTATAATTTGTATTCGGGAGGAGCGATCTTACATTATCATCGCCATTGATATAAAGTGTAGGAAGAATATATTTCTTTTCAAAAGCTTGATAGAGTGAAAGACACCTGGTGATGTGTCCATATCCGGTTTTTGAAAATCCTTCGGTAATAATGGAGATCTTCATTTTATCTTATCAAGTGTTTCGATAATTGTATTTGAAATATATTCAAGATCTTCTTCTGTTAGAGCGGGATACATCGGTATAGATAGCTCACGTTCATAAAATTTCTCTGCGACAGGAAAATCATGGGCGTTGAATCCAAAGTTCTTTCGATAAAATGGTTGAAGATGTACAGGAACATAATGCACCTGGCAATTGATGTTTTTCTCTTTCAATTTTAAAAAATAATTCTTCTTGGAAATTTTTAACTCGTTAAAATTTATCTGAAGAGGATAAAGATGATACGCGTGTTTTGCAAATTCGGAAACTTTTGGGATAATAAAACGATCATCCTTTCCGAAAATCTTATCATAGTATTCGGCAATTTCTCTCCGCCTTCCGATATTAAGCTCTAACTTTCTTAATTGGCTTATTCCAAGTGCACATTGAAAATCAGTGATGCGGTAGTTAAATCCGGGTTCATGCATTTCATAATACCATGGTCCGTCATTCTTTTCGAGAACAGATTCATCTTTCGTCATTCCGTGAGTGCGGAGAGTTTTTATTTTATTATCAAGCGATTCGTTATTAGTTAGAACGGCTCCGCCTTCGCCTGTAGTAATATGTTTTACCGGATGAAAACTAAGATTAACAGCGTCAGCATATTTTGGTGCGTACTGAATTTCATCTTTGTATTCAGCGCCGAGAGCGTGGCAATAATCATTAACAAGTTGGAATTCATATTTTTCTTGTAATGTTTTTAATGCGCTCCAATCGCATGGATGGCCGGCATAATCAACGGCAACAACTGCTTTTACTTTTCTGTTTTGTGTTGAGTATTGTTTAAGCTTCCATTCAAGTTCATTCGGGTCAAGTGTGTATGAGGATTCATCTATGTCAACGAAATCGGGCGTGGCACCAACGTATACAGCACAATTTGCACTTGCTAAAAATGTAATTGGTGAAGTGATTACAACATCATCTTTTTTCCAACCCAATCCTAAAGCGATTAAATGGAGTCCGGCAGTTCCGTTCGAAACTACAGAAGCAAATTTTCCCCCGAACCTATTATTTAGCGCTTGCTCGAACTTCTGAATTGTTGGTCCTTGAGTAAGCCAATCGGATTTGAGAGTTTCTACAACTGCTTGAACATCGAAATCATCAATTGATTGCTGCCCGTAGGAGAAGTGTTTTGTGATCGGTTGTTGGTTATCGGTTGTCGGTTTTTTCATTTTGATTTTATTGATGATATTAATGAATTTATCTTTTTACCCAATATGGAGTAATTATTTTTAAGTTCTTTGAATATATTCTCTTCTAAGTAGCCCAAATCTTTGGCAAGTATTAAATGGTATTTTGTTCCTTCCACTGAGCCTCGAGAGATGATTAAGAATTGTAAAAATTCTTTTTTAGAAAATCTTCCCATCCCTTTAGTAATATTTGTCGGGATGGATTGAGCAGATCTAATAATTTGTTGTGTAGAATATAATCTTCTGACTTAGGAAATGATTTAACAACCTTATAAATTTCTAGAACTAGAGAATGCGAAAACTTCCAAATTTCTAAATCCTCAAATGATTTAATCTTATTTATCATTACTCACCGATAACTGATAACCGACAACAGATAACTATTATTGCTCACCGATCACATTTGTTTTGATAAGTTGTTGCAATTCTGAGACTGAAAGAAACCATTCGTTTGTTCCGCTGTTATATTTGAAACCGTATTCGCAAAACTTTCCGGCTTTACCACTGCTTGCAATCCGGAATTTTTCAGTATTCCAAAGTTTTAACTGTTCATTATCGCCAAGTTGGACGGAAGGAAGAATAACAAAATACTTTTCAAATTCTATTGTGTTTAGAGCATCCGCCTCAGTTATCATTTCTTCGTGTATCTTTTCGCCGGGACGAATTCCCACTTCCTGGATTTTACAATCGGGTGCGATTGCCCTAGCTAAATCTAAAATATTGAAGGAAGGAATTTTCGGAACAAATAGTTCTCCGCCCCACATTTTATCGAAGCATTGCGATACAAAATCTACACCTTCCTGAAGTGTAATATTAAAACGCGTCATTCTTTTATCAGTAATCGGGAGAACACCTGAACTTTTCTTCTCAATGAAAAATGGAATAACAGAACCGCGGCTTCCCATAACATTTCCATAACGGACCACGGAAAATTTTATATCGTGTTTGCCTTTATAATTGTTAGCAGCAGTAAAAAGTTTATCGGATGTCAATTTAGTTGCACCATAAAGATTTATTGGTGCGGCGGCTTTATCAGTGCTAAGGGCAATAACTTTTTTAACTCCGCTTTCAAAGCAAGCATCAATTACATTTTGTCCGCCGATGATATTTGTCTTTACCGCCTCAAACGGATTGTACTCTGCTGCTGGAACTTGTTTGAGTGCAGCTGCATGAACAACTATATCTACCTCTTCCATTGCACGCGTTAATCTCTTTGCTTCGCGAACATCGCCGATAAAATAACGCATTAGCACACTGTCTTTTTTAAATTTCGGATCTTGCTGCATTTCAAATTGCTTCAGTTCATCTCTGCTGTAAATAATTATTTTTTTCGGATTGTAGCGTTTAAGAACAGTCTCAATAAACTTCTTACCGAAAGAACCGGTTCCACCTGTTATAAGAATAGTTTTACCGTCCATAAATCCTCGTGTTTAACTAATAACAAATTTAGGAAAATTATCATTCTGTTTGCTGTGAAAATATTTAGCAACAACTGGTTAATTATAAAGAAAGAGGGTCATTGAAAAGAGATCGGCCGTTAAATCTTTCGGCTATATTATTCTCTTTATAAAACCGATCAAAAAACGGAATGTATTTCTCGTAAAGCCTGTGGAGCTTTTCCATCTTGTAATTTTCAAAAACCCAGAGATGCTTTTTAAATTTCCACAGTTTTGAATAAATAGCTCGGTTGTAGAGCGGGCCCGCAATTCTTATTAAAATATAAACGAGCCAATGCCAGAAATGCAATTGATAATTGATAATTGCGAATTGAGAATTATTTATTGTTTGTTGGAAATAATATGAAGCACGTATGTGATTCATTCCATCGCCATAACCAATAATATCTTTGATCAATTTATTACGCATTGAATCTTTCTCAGCACTATAAAAACTTTCAATCCTTCCGGTCGAATAAAATTCATCAATTAATTTTTGAAATGAATTATAATCTTGAACAATAACCGAACCTTTGTAAAGCGGATCGCGGTTGAATTCTACTTCGGGATTAATAAAAATTGTTTGTTTTTCCATCAGCCAACTTTCAAGTGCCGTTGTAGATTCGAAGCAAGTCCAAATATCTGAAACACTAATCAGATCATGAATTGATTCCTCTTCGCACAAGTAAACCACATTTTTGTAATGAGCAAGTTCGCTCATTTCATTTTTTACCGGTTCAGTTCTTTCGGGTGCATTTTCTTGTGGATGTTGTTTTAATATGAATAGAGTTGAAGGATTATTAATTATTGCTTGTTCTAAAATATTTTTTACTTTTTTCCGCTGATCTTCAATCCACTTTAATTTACTCTCATCACCTTTTGCCCAAACAAGCAATTCATCTCGTCCGCGTTTGTGATCCAACTTACCGAATGCCCATCCCGCATAACCAATTACTTTTTTGAATTGAGTACTGCTGTACTTGCGGAGGAAATCTTCTTTCTGCATGAACTTATAAATTGTATAACGATCGAATCCTACACCGCCGGTTACAACAATTTTATCTTTTGCTTCTGGGACTTCTTTCCTTAGGAACTCAGCCGTGCGTTCACTCCAACAGCAAACAAAATCTTGATAGAATTTTTTATCGCGGTTGAATCCCCAATAATTAAAACTACCGTCGGTTCTAAAATTTCCTTCGGAGATAAGCGCAAACAAAGGAATATTTTGTTTATGAGCGATCTTTGAAATTTGAAAATAGAGATTACTACCGATAGTGTTTGCTTGTAAAATTATATCCGGTTTAAGGCGGTAGATTTGATAAATATCTATATTGAGTGCGTGATGAAATTCGCAGTTCAAAAATCTTTCTGCAAAGTATCTGATAGGCAGCATCATTTCCACATCGCGCCCGACAGCAAAATCCGTAAAGCAAAGTACTTTTATTTTTTTATTCATATTTATAGTTGTGTCATTCTGAAAGAGTCCGGCAGTCGCCGGACGACTGAAGAATCCGAGACTCTTCGCTTTGCTCAGAGTGACATTTTAATGTTTTGTTATTAGATCTAAATAACCTGCCAGCTTCTTAGTTAAATTTCTATTTGAGTATTGAGAAATATCTGTTTTGTTCGATGGCAAATTGTCTTGTCTAAATTTTTCGTATAAATCTTTTACTGTTCTAATTGTTTTTTCAAGATCATTGAAATCACAAGTATAGCCGGCATTAACACCGTGAACAATCTTTGAAGCATCGCTTTCTTCCGGGCCGACAACAAGTATTGGTCTGCGTGAAGCAAGATACTCAAAAAGTTTTCCGGGGAGCCTCCCATTAACATTAGGCATATCGTTTAGAATAAGTAACAATATTTGCGATTGGTGCATACTTTCAAGAGTTTCCTTTCTTGAAATATGATCTGATAGATTAAGATTTCCAGTTAGCCCAAGTGATTTAATTTCATCAACGATTGCATGACCGACAAATCCGACTAGCTCAATCTCAAGATTGTTCGCAAATTGTTTATTCTCATTTGCAATAATAGAAAGTGCTTTCCACAAAGTTTTTGCATTGCGGTCGGGACCCAAACTTCCGAAATGACTCAAGGTAAATTTTTTTGAAAGCGGAACATTTATGTTTTGAAAATCATCTTCATCATAACCCCAAACAATTACGCCAACATCTTTTGCACCGATTGATTCAAGATCGTTTTTCCAAGTGTCGCTGCAGATCGTAACTTTATCCGCCCACCGAAAGACAAGTTGTTCTTTTGCTTCATGAATTTTTTTTGATATCGGATTCAACATAAGCTGGGGGAAATAATCCACTTGTGTCCAAGGATCTTGAAAATCTGCATGCCATGGAATTTTTAAATTTCTCTTTATCTCGTACGCGATCATGTGAGTAGATTGAGGCGGACCGTTGGTGAATAAAACATCAACAGGATTATCTTTTAAATATTTAGATAAAAATTTTACCGAGGGACGAATCCAAAACTTTCGGGCATCAGGAATAAAAATATTTCCGCGAATCCAGATGCCAAGTTTATGTCCGATACTTGGTTTTTCTTCTTCAATAAAAACATTGTGAATCCGCTCTTCCTTTTTCTTGCCCGTGATGAATTTAAATAAATTATACGGTTCCCAAATTTTAGTTTTTAAAATTTTAACACTGTTCGGTATGTCCTTAAAATTTCCTTCATCTAAAACAGGATATTCGGGATTCTCTGCAGTACAGATAACCGGTTCCCAACCGAACTCGCGTAAATATTTTGTAAACTTTAAGCAGCGGTGAACAGCAATACCGCCTGCAGGTGGCCAATAGTATGATATGATCAAAACTTTTTTCATTAGTGAGTTATATTCTCTGAATCTTCGGGCGCTTTATCAGATCCGCGAATTATTCCTTTAACAAAGTCTATCATTTTAACGGGACTTAAAAGTATATCCAATTCCCGTTTTTCATAAAAGCGGAAGAAGAAAAGAATAAACGGAAATGAAATAGTAATAATTATTTTAATTAAGAAAGTTAGAACAAAATTCATTTGAGGTAAAAAATAAATAGGCGATGAAAGTATAATTCCAATTAGAATCATCACAAGCAGCTTGGAATTTTCATACGGAATCTTTAAATATTTATTCGAAAAGATCTGAGTTATGAAATAAAAAATCGTGAATGAAATTAAAGTATTCACAGCGGCGGCAATAATTCCGTATTTAGGTATAAAAATAAAATTTAAAATAATATTTAAGGCAGCGGCGGCGGTTGTAATCCACGCAATATGCTTTGTGTTTTTTGTTAAAAACATTCCTATAGAAGCGGTTAAACGCATTCCGCTTAGGACATAAGAAAGAAGAATGATCGGGATTACTATAAAAGCTGAACGATATTCGCCTTGAGGGGCAAACATACCGACAATCTCTTTGCTGAATAATGAAAGAAGAATAAATCCCCAGACAAAAAAGAAAGTCGAGTAGGTCATTAATTTTGTGAAGAAGCGGTTATCATCCGGCATTCCGTAATATTTATATGCTAATGGCAATAACCCCAAACTGAATGGTAAAATTAAAAACATATTGAGTACGCCGGCAACGCGATAACCTAAACCGTATATCGCTACAGATTTTGCACCGAGTAAAAGTTTTATTATAAATCGGTCGCTTTGATTAAGCAGCATAAAACCCAACGCACTGAATATTAAAGGCAATCCGAATTTTAACGCAGTAACAAAAATTTGATTATTAAAATCGAATTTCATCTTTGGAATTATTCTTAATAAAAGAACAAGCACAGTAAATAATTCTGCCGTTAAAGTTGCGTACAAAATTCCTTCTATTCCAAGATTGGCAAATGCTACAAAGTAAATTGTTATGCACGTCATCAATAAAGTTTTAGCAATGCTGACAATAGAGTAATAACCTGCCTCCTCGTCGGCGCGGACTTTAGCAAGGAACAAATCGTTCATTACACGGAGAAGTACTATGTAAGCAATTAAACGGATGTAAATGGATTTGAATTGCGAATGCTCAAAAAAGGAAGAATGATTTGATATTAATAGTTCGGTAATCAAAACAAGAATAACACAGACGGAAAAAACAAATGCAGACAAGGTAAAAAGCGCCGATTCCTTCTGCCCTTTGTATTCTTTGCTGTTATTTAAAAAAATTATTGAACTTGCCTGACCGAGAATTGCAACTCCGGCGAGTATCTGAATTGAGTTGTCAATCAAATCCCAGTTGCCGAATTCACTTATAGTTAATTTAGCCGTGAACAACGGAAGTAAAATTACACCGACTATTTTCGGCGCAATATTACTTAGACTATAAACAAATGTATCACGGACTGTACTTTTAAGTCGTTCAAGCATTTATAATTTTTCCGAGGCGTTCTTTTTTCTTGATAAGAAAAATGTGAAGACCAATCCACCGAACATTACCAAATTAAGAATCAACGATAAATATTTTCCTAAAACAAAATTTTTAGGCTCATAGATAAATTCAACTTTATGTTCCCCTTTCGGCACAACAATTCCCATAAATCCATGATTTGTTTTATGAATAGTTGTTTTCGCCTTATCAATAAAAGCTTTCCATCCAGGCAAATAAGTCGTACCAAAAAACAAAAAGCAATTTCCTTGCGATTTTGTTTCTGCGGTAATCCGTTCATCTTTGTATTCGGATATTATGGCAGTGTTTGTGGAATCTCCTTTATCAAATTTGAAATCCATAGAGTTAACAAAAGCAACCTTTTTTGGATTGAACGAATTTTCTTTTATTGCATTCAATATTTCGGAAGAAGATTTCTGAGCAACACTGTCAACAAAGTAAACACGTGAAAGCGACATGTCGTTTCGATTAACAAATGTTGTTGAATCTTGTGACATAGCAATAGTTGTAAAGTACGGGAACGGAAATGGTTTATCGGTTACAATGTATTTTACACCGAGCATTCGCCATAATGTAAAATTAGCAGGTGTTACTACATCCATAATATCTTGATAGCTGCGCGGTTTTATAGCAGAGTAGCCCGATAAATCCTCCTGCAGAAAGTAAACATTGTAATTTGCATTGCTGCTCGCAGTGCCCATCCCAGAGCGTTTCAGGTTCAAAATTCTAAACGGATTTTTTTCATTTTGTTTTTTTATCACAGAAATATATTCCGGCTCGCGGAACAATTCCTTTATTTGTTCTACTTCAACATAATTTGCGCCGCGATTTCCAATTCTGAAAAGATCAAATAAAATCATTACAGCGAGTCCAAAAACAAATAGTTCTTTATTTAGTTTAGAAGTTACATAAGCATAACTTATGCCGGCAGTAAGAGCGAGAAGAGCGAGCGCAATTATCAAATCGGTCTTAAACATATCCGACATATATTCAGTAAGTGCTGTAAACATTTGAGATTGTTGTGACTGACCAAGTAATGCGGCATGATCGTTAATGCGTTGAGTAAACCAACTTCCTAAACTCTCACCGAGAATGATTGATAAAAGAAATAATCCTGCAAAAAATATGGCTGCATTCCTTAAAACTTTTTCGAGCTTAGGATTTTTCTCTTCACGGAGAGAAATAATTTTCATTACACCAAAACCCGCCAGAATGGGAAATGTGATTTGAAGAACTGTAAGAATCATCGAAGGTGCGCGAAAGTTGTTGAATGCAGGGAAGTAGTGATACATCAAATTATATATTACAGGAAAATTATTTCCGAATGAGATAAGTAAAAAAAGCAGAACGATTATACCGAAAAATTGAATGACCGGTTCTTTCCATCGGACGAAGAGAGTAAAAAGCCCTAACGCAAATATTATTACACCCATATACATCGGCACGTCTACACTTCTCATCTGTCCAAAATATGTATTTACCGGTGCATCTTGATTTTGAGAAAGAGGTCCGTTGTAAGTAGAATTACCGTAACCGTAAAAGGAGGGAACGATGAAGGTTAAAACTTCGCCGGGCGAGAACGAATAACTGGTTGCATATTCGTATGACTCGCTTTGTATCGGTGTACCCGGATTTTGTTCTTCAGTCAAACTTTTTGTTCCGCGTGTTGAATAAGGTTTGTATTCATAAAGCTGAGAATAAGTATCGAATGACATGAGCAAAGCAATTAATCCGGCGGCGGCGGTAACGCCGAGAGATTTTAATAACTGCTTCTGCAAAAATTTATCTTTTATAACAAATGAACGAATGAAAAAATAAATGAAATAAATCATTGTAGTAAATGCAAAGTAAAAAACGATTTGGACATGAGCACCCAGAACGAGAATATGCAATCCGAAAACAAAAAGTAAAACATCAAGCAGTTTTATCTCCTTCTGAAATTTAAAAAGCATCATTAAAATAAATGGGAAAAGAGCAAGACTCATCAGCTTTGTAATATGTCCTATATAAAAGAAGAGAAGTATCCCGGTGCTAAATGCCGTTGCAACTGCAACAAGAAAACTTACGCTCCGGCTTGCGCCGAATCTTCTCATAAACATGAACGACGTAAATGCCAGAATAACAAAACTGAAAGTATAAATTGCATTGTAATCGCGGAAGAAAGACGAATAAACTCTTGTAGTGTATGAATAGACCGAAGCGGTTAGATCAAACCAGCGCAGCGACATTGAAGTTGCAACTGCTGGCATTCCGCAAAATATGTAAGGATTCCAAAGAGAAAATCCGTCGCGGTCTTTTGTAGCGTATTCTCTCAAACTTTTTACCTGTATAAGATCGCCGGAAGATGTGGTTTTATTTCCAAACATTACAGGCGAGAAGAAGATTAAGATTAAGAGTAAGATCAAGAGTAATAACGCAGGTGTTTGATATTTTTTCGGAATGTACTTATCAAATGAAAAACCGTTCTCGTTAGATTTGGTTTGTGCCGGTGTAAATTTTTTTTGCTGCTTCGCCATTTATTCTCCAATAGTTTTTCTTAGCTATCTCTGCGAATACTCTGCGATCTTTGCGTTTAAGGCTTTTAACCTGCCTGCGGCAGGCAGGCGCAGAGAACGCAAAGTTTATTTTAAAATTGTACTTGCATAATTATCCCAGCTCATATTTGCTGCTTGTTCTGCAACGTGTTTGCATGGAATTGGTTTTTCTAAGAACAATTTCATCATTTCATACATTGATTTAATATTTCCCGGTTCAGCAAGATAACCGTTGTAGCCGTGCTTTATCGTTTCTGGAAAATGTCCGACTCTTGTTGCAATACTTGGCAATTTAAAATTATAAGCGATTGATTCTACTCCCGAAGGAGTGGCAACAAGATAAAATAAAACATTGCAGTCCGCCACTTGAAAATATTTATGCACTTCTTCATTTCCAACGTAACGGTTTACAACAACAACCTGTTCACGAATGCCAAGCTCGTCAATTAAATCAAGAGGACGGTAATTGCTTCCGTCATCGCTTTTACGGATCAGTATTTTCTTTATCAATCCGAAAATATTTTTTTTTATTATTGTCGATAATTTTTTTGTGTCAAGCGTATTCCAAAATGATTCTCCGACAATCAGAAGCGAAACGTCATCACGTTCTTTGGCTAATTTTGCAAAAGAACGAATTACGTTATGCAACCCTTTGTATTTGCGGATGAATCCAAAAAACAAAAAAACATGTTTTCGCAATCCAAGTTCTTTTTTAATTTTTTCCTTGTCGAAAGAAGGATCAGGAATAAACATATCGTAAACGGGATGATAGAGTTTAATAACAAATTTGTTGTCAGTTATCGGTGATCGGTTGTCGGTGATTTCAAATTTTTGGTTCGGGAATATTTTCTTTAGTTCATCAAATGTTTTTAGAGAGTGTACGATAAAGGTGTGTGGTTTAGAAAGCGCATACCGGATCATTGCATTATCAATTGCACTGCCTTCTTTCTGAGCAACTACGTGAAGATCAAAAATGATTTCGCATTTGCAAACTTGCTTTAGTTTATTTGCAATCCATCCCATTGGCAATCCTTGAATTGCAATTGCCCACTGAAATATTACTATATCAGGATTTATCTTACCAATAGCATCAACAGTTTTTTTCCATGATAAGGGATTATTGTAGTTAGTTATGTATTCGACTTTTATGCTGGTCTCTTCGAGAAGATTTTTTTTGCTTGAGTGGTCAATGAAATCACGCGGAATTATTGAAGGATATTGCTGTGTCCATGAGACGATGTGAACATCGGCGCCGAGTTTGTTTAGTGCCTTTGCAAGCGACGTCGTGTAATTTGCAATTCCGCCCTTGAATTGCGGACCCGGGCCGAAGACAACAACTTTTTTCATCAATTTAGAATTGATAATTGCGAATTGAGAATTAAATTTTGTTTCATTTTTCACTTTTCAAGTTTGCAACAGCAACATCATAAACACGTTTCATTCCTTCTTCTAAGGAAATTCTCGGTTCCCATCCTAATTTTTCTTTAACAAAACTCATATCACAATAACGTGAATGTACTCCCATCGGTTTATCAACAAGGGGTTTAATTGTTGGATTGTAATCAGCAAACTTGCAGAAGATTTTTATCAGATCAATGAAAGTTGTAAGCTTACCCGAGCCGATATTTATCGCAGTTCCATCATGGATTTTATCCATCGCAATAAACATGCAATCCATTACATCATCAATATGAACAAAATCTCTTCCTTGCTGACCGGTTCCCCAAACAACAAACGGATTTTCTTTTTTTGCTGCACGCGCTGCAATTGCCGGAACGGGATAGGTTAAATCCTGATCTTCGCCGTAACCACTGAAGGGACGAATACAAACAATCGAAATTCCATAATTACGTGCGGCTATCTTTGCTAAAAATTCACCGGTCATTTTTGTCCAGCCGTAAGTTAGATCAGGCATGCCGAGTACGAATCCGTCTATATTAATATCTGCTTCTTTCAGTGCAACAGCATCACTTTCTGTCTGCATGTTGATTGGATAAGCGGCTGATGAACTTGGATACATTACACGTTCAGGTTTTGCTTTTGCAATCCAATTAAAAAATTCCGCATCTATAGAAAGATCAAGCGCTACAGCCATCGGGTCGCCCTCAATCTTTGCTCTGCCGCCAACGATAGCCGCAAAATGAAACGCATCACCAAAACGATCTATCTTTAAACCGTATTCTCTTTCAAGCCATTTGGGATCTTCTAAAAGATTATTTAAGAATTTTCTAAAATCCATCTTCCAATAAAAAAGCCGTTCATCCTTACCAAAAATTTCTATGTCTTTGATTTTTTTTGTTGTCTTATCACGAAGCCATGTTGATGGATGTGTTCCGACAGACAGGTCATCAACCATAATAACCGAATCATTTGTTCTTTTGAGCAATTGTTTAACCGTGTTTCTGCCGACAAAACCGCAAGCGCCCGAGACTAAATGATATTTCATGTGAATAAATTCCTAATGTTGATCTAAAAATAAGAATTTTTAATTAGAATGTAGGGGGCAGAATAAAGAAGCAGTTCATAGAATAAAACGAATAAATTTTAAGTACTAATCATTTCTGTTCCTTAATCACGTACTCTTTTTCATCTTGAAAATTATGGACTAAAATTTCTCCCAACAAACCAATTGCAAAGAATTGCACACCGACAATGATTAATAAGATTCCCAGAAAAAAGATCGGTCTGTTAGCTATAGGTGAGTGGGGATTAACAAAGAACCATTCGTATGCTAATACAATATTAATTCCAAATCCAATTAAGGCGATAAAAAATCCAACAAAACCGAAAAGATGCATCGGACGTTTAATGTACCTTGTTGTAAAAATAACCGTGATTAAATCAACGAAACCTTTGAAGAATCTTGATATACCGAATTTTGTTTTACCATAACGGCGGGGATGATGTTTAACAATAATTTCCGCAACAGAAAATCCTTTCCAGTTGGCAAGAACAGGAATGTATCGGTGAAGTTCGCCGTATACACTAATATTTTGAACAACTTGTTTTCGGTATGCTTTTAATCCGCAATTAAAATCATGAATTTTAACTTTAGTAAATAGCCGTGTTATATAATTGAAAAATTTGGATGATAATTTTTTAACTATCGGATCATATCTTTTTTTCTTCCAGCCGGAAACAAGATCATAACCTTCTTCAAGTTTTTTTAAGAGATTAGGAATTTCAGCCGGATCGTCTTGAAGATCGGCATCCATTGTAATAACCGCATCACCCGTAACATGCTTGAATGCGACTTGAAGTGCGGCAGATTTTCCGTAATTAGTCCGGAAGCTGAAATAATGAATTTTATTGTCAATTCGGGCAAGTTCTTTGATCATATTTAAGGATTTATCAGAACTACCGTCATCAACAAAAATAATTTCGTAATCGGAGGAGATTCCCCGAAGTGTTTTTTTTATTTCATTGTAAAGCGGTCTAAGAGATTCTTCTTCATTTAAAAACGGGACAACAATAGAAATCTTCTTAAAGCTGAAATTCTGGACTTGCGGCGGTGGTTGGTTTGGTTCACCTGAAGAAGGGCGGAATTTTTTTCTGTTATTGTAATATCTTCTATAAGGTTTTTTAGGTTGATTCTGCTTTTGTGATTGCTGGGGCGGCTGATTTTGCGCCGGAATTATTTCTGGTTTTGGCTGCTGTGTCTGCGGTTCCGGTTTATTCTGATTATCCAAAGACTTATCCGTTTATTTCTGAAATCGTTGATGCTTTTGTTTATTCTTATCAAAGTTAAAATAAGAAGTTGCTAAAATCAATTTGGCAAATGAACTGCATTGTAATTAGCCAAAGTTGACACTGCTTACAACAATCTTTAGATTTCCTTTAATAAGAAAGCAATTTTATGGGCGGAATAATATTCTGGGGAATTATTCGAACGGCAGTTTTAATTCCCGTGCTCTGGATACTATATGGTTTGATGGAATACAAATATTGGTGGTGGTTCGGAATACTCTCTGTTTACGGAGTGATTATTCACCCTGCGCTGATAAAATATAATATGTTTCTCCAAGAGAACGATGAGATAATTAACAACTCGCTTTGTTCATCTTGCAAGCATTTTGATAAAACGGCTGTTTTGTGTCTGAAGTTTGATAAACATCCGACTTTAACAAGTCTTCCTTGTGAAGGAATTGACTGGGAACCAATGGAATCAAAAAATGAAACGACAGAAGTACGTTCACAATAAAGAGAAATCAATTAAAAGTAAGATGGTCTTTTGCGCTGAATGCGGCGAAGAGCTTGATCTGTTTGGTATCTCCGGTTCTGAAATTGATTTGGAAAAAATAAAAGAACGGCATAAACACTGCAAAGAAAAAGGAAAGTTCAAAGGGGATAAATGCGCAATGCTCTTTATAGCTGATGAAACCGAACCAATCTCAACTCAAGATGAAGACGAGTAAATTATCTACTTACATCGAGCAAAAAATCTTTTTGTAGCGGTTTATTTATTAGTTGATAATTATTCCAGTTATAAATAAGTTCATCGGGAAATAATTCTGATATTGTAAAAAGGATAGTTTATTGAAAATCGGAAAAGAAAATCTATTGGATTGTTTATTAAAGCCATTCGATCAAGCCTCACAATTAATTTATTAAATGAGAAATAGAATACGGAAAACAAATTAATAGGAGTATCTCATTATGAGTAGTCAATTATGGCAGAGAAAACCTGTCGAACACTTTGAAATTGAAATGAGGGAAAGCAAACTCAAGCGTGTTCTCGGAAAGTGGGGTTTAACTTCTCTTGGTGTAGGTGCAATAATAGGCGCAGGAATATTTGTTATGACAGGAGTTGGCGCAAAAGAATATGCTGGTCCTGCATTGGCTCTTTCTTTTGTCGTTGCCGGTATCGGGTGCACATTTGCTGCATTGTGTTATGCGGAGTTTGCTTCGTTCCTGCCTGTTGAAGGTTCTGCATACGCATATTCGTATGCAACAGTGGGAGAGTTGTTTGCATGGATTATCGGTTGGGATTTAATTCTTGAATATGGCATGGGTGCATCTGCCGTTGCGGTTGGATGGTCAGGTTACCTGGCAAAATTTTTACATCTCTTTAATATAAAATTTCCAATCTGGTTAATGAATGATGTTTTTACTGCAAAGGAAATGATTGCTGAGGCAGCACATAAAGGAGAAAATCTTTTAACACGATTTTCTGATCTAAGCTTTCCAACAATTTTCGGAATTGATTTTGCTGTTAATCTTCCGGCGTTGTTAATTATTTGGCTTCTTACATCAATTCTTGTTAGAGGAATTAAAAATGCATCAAATACAAACAATGTAATGGTTGCAATCAAAGTTATTGTTGTGTTGTTCATTATTATTTTAGGCGCTAACTATATAAACACTGCTAATTGGGATCCTTTTATTCCTGCACGCGGATTTTATACTGATTCATTTGGGACTCACGGTGCATTTGGTCTATTGGGTATAGTTTCCGGAGCGGCATATATTTTCTTTGCATACATTGGCTTTGATACAGTCTCTACGCACGCAGGTGAAGCAAAGAATCCGCAAAAAGATGTTCCGTTTGGAATTATAACCTCACTAATTGTTTGTACAATTCTTTACATTCTTGTAGCACTTGTACTAACAGGAATGGTTAACTATAAAGATATTGATATTACTGCACCGATAGCCGCAGCGTTTGGCTCGCAAGGTTTGAACTATGCTGTTTTTATTATCTCAGTTGCCGCAATTGCCGGACTCACATCTGTTTGTATTGTTATGCTTCTTGGTCAGTCACGTGTATTTTATGCAATCTCGAAAGACGGATTACTACCAAAGAAAACATTTGGAGAAGTTCACCCGAAATTCCGCACTCCATGGAAAGCAAATATATTAATTGGTTTAGTTGTATCGCTTGTTTCTGCTTTTACTCCAATAGAAGGAATTTCTAAGATGGTTAATATTGGAACACTGTTAGCATTCGTTTTAGTTTGTCTTGCTGTTTGGATAATGAGAAAGAAAGAACCAACACGCCATCGCCCATTTAAGGCACCTGTTATTTGGCTTGTAGCACCATTGGGAATTATTTTCAATCTGGGTATGATGTTAACTTTGGAATGGCAAAACTGGGCACGTCTAGTTGTTTGGTTAATTATTGGGTTATTGATTTATTTTTTGTATGGAAAGAAACATAGCGTAATGGCTCAACGCCTAGCTGAAGAAAACAATAAACACTAAAAATATTTTTTAGATAAATATTTCATAAAAGGACTTTCATTACAATAATGAGAGTCCTTTTTATTTTCTCTCTTCACAAGTTTTATAATTCTTCGTAATAAACAAACCACTTAAGTTTTGCTGACAGATGATTTTTATTTATTTTTGCCCCGCACCCTTAGCTCAGTTGGTAGAGCATATGACTCTTAATCATCAGGTCGCGGGTTCGAGTCCCGCAGGGTGCACTAGAAACTCCAACAAAAGTTGGGGTTTTGCTAAAACCCAACGTTCAAACTCACAGTCAACTTTAAGCAGATAAAAATTATACTATGGAATAGGATAGATACATTTATTAGTATTAAACCACTTTTTCATTATTGTTGTCTACTATTTGTAATAATCTATTTCAGAAATGATTCACTAATAAAAGTAAGCGGAGATCAAAATGTATTCTAAGAGATATATCAGAAGGATCGGGTTTTCTATTTCAATTTTATTGTTTGTAATTGTTGCAGCCGGTTGTAGCAGTGTAAAAGAAACAACCAGCTATTGGAGAAATAACGAGATAAAAATTGACGGAGATATTTCAGATTGGCAGAATACTTTGGAAAGCACACCCGATAAAAAATTTGCCGTAGGTTTTAAAAACGATGACAAATTTTTATATATAAGTTTAATTACTGATGATCGGGCGAAGATAATGCAGATGCTGCGAACAGGATTTATCACTTGGTTAACACCTAATGGAGACGATGATAAAAAGTTCGGAATTAAATTCCCTCTTTCTAATAAAGAAATTGGCGTAGCTCAATTCCATGGCATGAATAGAGAAATGATTCCGCCTGAAAACACAGAAAAAATTATTACACAATTATTGAACGAACAAAAAGAATTAGAAATAATTAACAAAGATAAATTTCCGCTTAATCTTTTATCTCTAGAAAATACAGAAGGAATAAAATTAGCATTGGGTTATAAGGCAAATAATTTTGTTTATGAGTTACAAATACCGCTCGCCTCCTCTAATTATCCGACGAAGATAAATTCATTACCGGGAGGCAAAGTAATAGTGTATTTCGAAACAGGGAAATCCGAATTTGAAAACGCAACTGGCAGAGCACCGGAAAGCGAAGTTACACAAAGAGGCGGGAATCAAATGCCCGGTGGGCAAAGGGGAGGCGGACAAAGAGGTGGCGGCAGAATGAGGCAAGGCGCGCCGGGATTACAAAATTCTGAACCAATCAATTATTCATTTGATGTTATACTTCAACAACATCCGAAATAAAAATTAATCATTATTTCTTATTGCCTTATTGGGGAAAAAACTGTTAAGCTGATTAAGAATTAAAGTATAAGATCTTTCAAGCATCTCATATTGAAAAACCCTACCGTTTATCTAAACACATAACACAAGATTTATATCCTTCGAGATTTATTTTAATTATTTTTTCGAATATGTTTGACTGGTCTTATTCAACAAGGAGAATAAATGACATCGTCCGGAAAAAACTCTGCGATAACTTCGAACACCGTAAACGAGCAGCAGAATTATTCATTTGCTCTAACGGTTTTAACCTCACTTTTTTTTATGTGGGGATTTATTACCTGCTTGAACGACATTTTAATTCCTCATCTGAAACAAGTGTTTACATTGAATTATACTCAAGTGATGCTGATTCAATTCAGTTTCTTTACCGCGTATGCAATTATTTCCATACCAGCAGGAATGCTTGTTGAAAAAATTGGTTATAAAAATGGAATTGTAATTGGATTAGTCACTGCCGGAATCGGTTGTTTATTATTTTATCCCGCTGCAGAATATCAATCATACATTATGTTTCTGGGAGCTCTTTTTATTTTAGCTTCGGGCATTACATTACTGCAGGTTGCAGCTAATCCGTATGTAGCAATTTTAGGCAAACCCGAAACAGCTTCGAGCAGATTAAATCTTTCTCAAGCAGTAAATTCACTTGGACATACAATAGCACCGTACCTTGGTTCTTTGATAATTCTTTCGGTAGCAGTTAAAACTGCAGAAGAATTAAAAGGTATGAGCGTAGAAAATTTAAATGCATATCAACTTACCGAAGCAAGTGCAGTTCAAGTTCCGTATTTAGGTTTAGCCGCTGTACTGTTTGTTATCGCCGCAGTTTTTGCAATCATTAAACTTCCTAAGATTGAAGCATCGGAAATTTCTGCAAGCGGAGGTGACGGACAAAATTTTCATGATCTTCATCAAAGTGCGTGGGGATATAAACATTTAGTTCTTGGTGCAATAGGAATTTTTCTTTATGTGGGCTCTGAAGTATCAATTGGAAGTTTTCTTGTTAATTATATGGGACAGCCATTTATCGCAGGACTTAAAGAATCCGATGCGGGGAAATTTGTTTCGTTTTATTGGGGCGGTGCTATGATAGGACGTTTTATCGGATCGGCAGCTATAAGAAAAATTAGACCGGCAAATGCTCTTGTCTTCAACGCCATCGTTGCAGCAACGCTTGTAATTATATCAATGTTAACATTCGGCAGAGTTGCGATGTGGTCTATTCTTGTTGTTGGATTATTTAATTCAATAATGTTTCCTACAATTTTCACTTTAGCAATTGACGGATTAGGTAAACATACTGGGCAAGCATCGGGAATTCTCTGCACGGCAATTGTTGGCGGAGCTATTCTTCCTGTAATTCAAGGATTCTTTGCAGATAATATTGGAATACATTACGCATTTTTCATACCGGTTCTTGGTTATCTATATGTTGTCTATTACGGACTGAAAGGATACAAACCAGCTTTTGCAAAAAGTTACGGCATAAAATGAAAAAAAAAGTTGCGATCGGAATTGATATCGGCGGGACGAATTCCGCTTTTGGTTTTGTTGATGTTTTCGGTAAATGTATTTACGAATCTTCAATCCCAACTCGCGCAGAACAAAATGCAAATCAATTATTTGAAAGATTATTTATTGAGATTGATAAATCATTTAAAAAATTTGATAAAGAATATGAGTTGATGGGAATCGGAATAGGCGCACCGAACGGAAATTATTATAAAGGGACAGTTGAATATCCTCCTAATTTAAATTGGGGAAATGTAAACGTAATAGATCTTGTAAAAAAATATTCTCCGCTTCCATGTGCAATAACAAATGATGCAAATGCCGCAGCAATTGGTGAAATGATTTTTGGCGCAGCAAAGGGAATGAAAAATTTTATTGTCATCACACTCGGTACAGGTTTGGGAAGTGGCATTGTTGTTAACGGAGAATTAGTTTATGGCTCAGACGGATTTGCCGGAGAGATAGGGCATACAATTGTTGATCCTGATGGAAGAGAATGCGGATGCGGAAGAAAAGGATGTCTAGAAACTTATTCTTCTGCTACCGGAATTTGCAGAACAGTTAAGGAGTTAATCGAAACAACCAACACGCCAAGCGAGTTACGTAAAATTCCATTTAACAACATTACAGCAAAAGATATTGCAGATGCTGCGAACCGCGGAGATAAACTTGCTCTTGATGCATTTGATTTTACTGCAAAAATACTCGGACTTAAACTTGCAGATTCCGTTGCGTATTTAAGTCCCGAAGCAATTATTCTTTTTGGCGGTCTCGCTGCCGCGGGCGATTTAATTTTTGTACCGACAAAACGCTATATGGAAGAATACATGCTGAATATTTTCAAGAACAAGGTAAAACTAATCCCATCAGGATTACCTGATGGTAACTCAGCGGTGCTGGGATCAAGCGCCTTGATCTGGAATGAGTTAAAAAACAAAAATTTGTTCCCCGCGGATTAACGGATATATTTATCCGCCGATAATTTCTTAGTTGCACTACATCACACCAAAAATGTTGATAAACTTTTTTTCTTTAGGTAAGTTGAAAACAGAATTTGAGGATATGTAAATGCATTTATTATTCCCTGTTTCGTTTCATAATTCTTTTCTGCCATCAACGAATATTCGTTATTCTCTTTTTCGATTGAATATTCTTTTATCACAAAATAAATTTATTGTTACAATTAATTATCGGTCTAATCATTAAACTTTTAAATAGAAGGTGAATTATGAAAACATTTTTAAAATTATTCATTTTGTTTTTTACAGTATCAAATTTGATCGCTCAAACATGGACAACTTACGATTACAATAACTCTAATTCTTCTTTGACATCAGTTTATTGTTTGTCAGTAGATGCTTCAAATAATATTTGGATAGGCACAAATCGGTCAATAGTTAAATTCAATCAACTAAATGCATGGACTGTTTACGATGCATCCAATTCTGGAATACCGAATGATCGAGTTATGGATATTGCAACTACAGGAACGAATTCAGTTTGGGTTTGTACTTACAGTAGCGGACTTGTGAATTTTAACGGAAGCATGTGTCAACAATATCTACCCTCCAACTGCGGTATACTAAGCAACTATACATATTGTGTCGGTTTTGATACTCCCGGAAATGTATGGACTGGAATCTATTCAGCTAATGCACAAAATGCTGGTGTAATGAAATTGAGTGGTGCAAATACATGGACTCCTTATAACAATTTCTTTGACGGATATAATTACAAGAGTGTTGAAGCCATTGCAAAAGATAATACCGGAAATATATGGTGCGGAACGAGTATTGGTGCTTTTAAATTTAACGGAACAGGCTGGACCCCCTATACAAAAGAAAATACAAGTGGTGGACTATGCGGTAATTATGTTAGAACGATTGCCGTTGACGCATCGGGAAATATTTGGTTTGGTTGCGAAGATTATGATCCTGTTACCGGATATGTGATTGCTGGAGGACTTTCGAAATTTAATGGCTCTACCTGGACATATTACAAACCTTCAAACAGCAATTTGAAAACCGGGTACATTAGTTCAATTGCATTTAGAAATACTAATGAAGTTTGGGTTGGAACAGGATTTTGTGGACAGAATAGCGATAACCAAGGGCTTTATAAATTTGATGGAACGAGCTGGACAAATTATCAAAGCACAAGTACATATCCAGGCACCTGTGTAAATGATCTTGTTGTGGATAAGAATAATAATCTTTGGATTGCAGGCCCTAATATTTTAACAAAAGTAAATTTCAATCCGAATGCGGTTGATAATTATCTTGAAACAATTCCTACGCAATTTACTTTGATCGCTTATCCCAATCCTTTTAATCCAACAACTAAAATTGAATTTGCAATTCCTAAGCAAGGAAAATATACAATCAAAATTTACAATACATTAGGACAAGAACTAAGCATGCTGGTAGATCATGAGTTAGTTGCCGGGGTTCACAGTGTAACTTTTGATGCAAGCGGTTTTGCTTCGGGTATTTATATCTGCAAACTGATTGGAGAAAATGTTAGTCTCAGCAAGAAAATTGTTTTGATGAAATAAATTTAACTATCCCATTAAATCCCCTCTCTAATTAGGAGGGGATATTGGGAAGATCACGGCACATCATAACCTTTCGATGCTACCCAAATTTTAAACCATTCTTCAGGTGTTAATTTTATTTCTAATCCTTTTAGTGCAGATTTTATTCGATTAACCTTCCCGCTTCCCAACACAATAATAAAATTTACCGGATGAACCAACAACCATGCAGTTGCAATAGCATCAATGCCAACTTGATATTTGTTGGCAAGCTCATTTAAAACATTTCTAACCCGATTTGCTTGCTCACTGTTTTCCTCAAACATTTTTCCTCCAGCAAATGGAGACCAAACCATTGGAGAAATTCTTTTCTCTTGAAGAAAATCAATGTTGCCGTTATCAAAATGTTCTGTATTTAGAACTGAAACTTCAATTTGATTTGTGATGAGCGGAAAATCTAAACGTGATTGAAGAAGATTGAATTGATTTGGTAAAAAATTAGAAACCCCAAAGTGTAATACTTTTCCGGAGTCCTTCAGATTATAGAATGCTTCGGCAGTTTCATCTGCATTCATAAACGGATCCGGACGGTGAATAAGAAGTAGATCAATATAATCGGTAGACAAATTTCGAAGTGAGTTCTCGATTGATTTTATTATATGTGCTTTTGAAGTATCATAACAATGTAATTTATGTTCTGGAAATTTTTGCGAGATTAATTTTATTCCGCACTTTGTAACCATCTGCATTTTATTCCGCAATGAAGAATTCTCTTTCAGAACATTTCCGAACAATATCTCGCATTCATAATCGCCGTAAATATCGGCATGATCGAACGAAGTAATTCCCAATTCAAGTGATTGGGTAATTAAAGTATTGAGTTGTTGAGTTGAATAATTCCATTCGCGCACACGCCAAAGACCAAGCGCAATTCTTGAAAGATTGAATTCCATATTTACTCCAAAGAAATATATTTGCTGATATATAATATAGTATTTAGATTGAATTAGTATTAAAAGGATATTTTAAAATGAAAACAAAATATGCTTATTTAATAATTCTAATTCTCAATTCTCAATTTGCCATTCTCAATTCGCAATCAATTCGTCCTATCCGTGATGATATTGGTTTTTGCTGGAGTGCAGAAGAGATGAACCAATTTTGAATTATTTATCAAAGGAAGATCACGCCGGATCAGTAGATCATTCCAAAAATCTTTTTGCCGCCATTTCCGTACATGATGATTATCTCTATGCAGGGAAAGTTTACTATCCGCTCTATAAAAATATCAAGACAAAAGAAGTTGTGATCTTTGGTGTAACACATGGGACAGTACGAAAGGAAATGGGTTCGCTATCTAATATTATTATACTTGATGAATTTGATAAATGGCGAGGACCCTACAAAGACGTAGAGATTTCTCCGTTAAGAGAGATTATTAAATTAGAACTTCCAAAGGAAGATTTTATTGTAAGCAACAAAGCTCAAAGTATTGAACATTCAATCGAAGCTCTCGTTCCATTTCTTCAATTTTATAATCGAGATATTAAGATCACACCAATTATGATAACACAAATGCCGTATGAAAAAATGGAAGTCATAACAGATCGGCTCTCAAAAATAATTTTGGACTACATACGTACAAATAATCTTAAACTCGGGGAAGATATATTTTTTCTTATCTCTAACGATGCAAATCATTATGGTGAGGATTTTAACAATTCACCTTACGGTATGGATGAAGCTGCGCATAAAACGGCGACAGAAAATGATATGAAAATAATTATGAAAGATTTAGTTTCAGAAGTTACGAATGAAAAAATTCAAAATACTGCAAACGATCTTTGGCCCGATCCGGAAAACAAAAAAATAGTTCCTTTATGGTGCGGAAGATATCCGATTGTTTTCGGCTTGCAGACAATACTCAAAGTTGTTAATGGTTTGGGTAATCACAAAGTTTATGGAACGCTTTTCAAGTACTCGGACACATTCACGGAAAAAGTTCTGCCGGTAAAAAATACAAGCATGGGATTAACAGCGGTATTCTCTTATAAACATTGGTGTGCATGGTTTACTGAAGGATTTTATTTGAAATGAAAAAGTCAAACCTACCTGCCGGTAGGCGGGTGTGAAAGGTGAAAAGTGAAAAGAAAAATTATTTATTCAATCAGTGCAATAATAGTTATCTACCTGCTGCTTCTTATTCCAATTGAAAAGAATGAATCTCCCAAAGTTGCAGCAAATCAACAGTTTGTATGGAACCGGGATTCACTTTGGCTCTCGCTCGAATCTTTTTATGTGCAAGCGAAGAAAAAAGATTGCGCACAACTCAAGAATGAAATAAACAATTCATTTAAGTATTTGAATGCAGTATTGGATTCAATCGAAAGAACTTCTCTATTGCCAACAGATTCAAAATTTTTAAGGATTGAAAGCGGAATATTTCATACTGCGGCTTTAGTCGGTGCATGTCAAGAACATCTGACCGATTTTATAAATCTTTTTTCACGAATTAGAAACACAGTTAAAGTACAATCAATTAAATGGGATTTGAATGATTTAGTTACACGGCAAACATTGTACAAATTAATTTATGGCGGGCGTGCTGCAGTTGAGAAACTTCTTCTCCAAGCGGATAAAAATAAAATACCTTCCTTAATAATTGGTAAAGAAGAAATCTCTTCCACACCAATAACTATTATTAACGGATTGGTAATTCATAGCGGAGATATTTTAGTATCACGCGGCGGTGCACCAACTTCGGCATTGATTGCAAGAGGCAACGATTATCCCGGAAATTTTTCTCACGTTGCTTTGGTTTATGTTGATGAAAAAACTGAGAAGACTTATATAATCGAATCCCATATTGAAAAAGGTATAGCGATCGCTTCAATTGATGATTATTTAAAAGACAAAAAACTTCGTATCATGGTTTTACGGTTGAGAGCAGATCATCCCAAAATGTTTCAAGATAAAATGCTTCCACATAAAGCTGCAAAGTTTGCATTTGAACGAGCATCCTCTCAACATATTGCTTACGATTTTGAAATGAATTTTAATGACAGCACAAAACTCTTCTGTTCAGAAGTAGCTTCATTTGCATATAAAAAGTTTGGCATAAATCTGTGGATGGGATTATCAAGCATTTCATCTAAAGGTGTTGCAAAATGGCTTGCGGGATTTGGAGTTAAAAATTTTGTAACTCAAGAACCTTCTGATCTGGAATACGATTCGCAGTTAACTGTCGTAGCAGAGTGGCGTGATGTCGTAACTCTTTTAAAAGATCATATTGATAATGCAATAATTGAAGGTCTTCTTGAACAAGCTGAAGCGGGAAAAGAGCTTGGTTATGATTGGTATCTTCTTCCAATAGCAAGAACAATGAAGTTATATAGCATAATCCTTAATCTATTTGGTAAAGTTGGACCGGTTCCGGAGGGAATGAGTCCGGAATCCGCTCTCAGACATAAAAAGTTGGTTGCTATACACGAAGAGATTAAAAATGAAATTGAGATTAAAGCGAAGAAGTTTATTGAGCAAATGAATTATAATCCGCCATATTGGAAATTGGTTTCATTTGCCAGAGAAACAATCACCGAGAAAAAATTATTTTGAAATTATTTAAATGTAAAACGTGAAAAGCAAAACCTCAAACCCATGGTTGCAAATACCCACTGAAAACTATGAAGGACACCTGTCCGCCCCAAACGTAGATTAATTACAAATGCTTAATAAAATTTTTGTGAACGTTTTGAATGAGGTTCACCCCCAATCTATTGCAGTTCTTGGCTGTACAACATGAAATAAGTCCTAAATGGGAGAAAAGAAAGTATTACGCACTCCAAAATTTCTTCAGAATTGAATTGCTATATTTAGCATATGAAACTTATTCTAATCGAAGACGAAAAAGATTTAGCCAGCACAATCGCTTCTTATCTAAAAGAAGAAGAATACTTAATTGATAAAGCCCATTCATATTCAGAAGCTAACGAAAAAATAAATCTGTATGAGTATGATTGTGCTTTGGTAGATTTAATGCTGCCGGATGGGAATGGAATTGATTTAGTTAAGAGGCTTAAAGAAAGAAATCAACAATGCGGAATTATTATCATATCCGCGAAGGAAGCGATAGAAGATAAAATCAATGGACTGAACTTAGGAGCGGATGATTATATAACTAAACCATTTCATTTGGCTGAACTTAATGCAAGAATAAAATCGGTTATTAGGCGAAAACATTTTGACGGTGGAAATATTGTTCAGTTAAACGAATTGAAGATTGATATTGATAAACGAGAAGTCTTGATAAATGAGTCGGCTATAGAATTTACCCGGAGGGAATTTGATTTACTTTTATTTTTTATCAGCAATAAAGAAAGAGTATTAAATAAAGAGGCGATTGTTGAACACGTGTGGGGTGATAACTCAAGTGCATTTGACAGTTATGATTTTGTATATACTCATGTAAAGAATTTGCGAAAGAAGTTGAAGGATAGCGGGGCTAAAGATTATTTGAAATCTGTTTATGGAATTGGTTATAAGTTTACTCTAAAATGAAACTACTTAATAAAATATCGCTTTATTACATTTTAAACACGGCTATACTTTTTATGCTTGGTTTGTTTGCCATTTACTTTTCTGTTGATTGGATTATTTCTGAAAGATCAGACGGGCAATTGAGAGATACGAGCAAGGAAATAACTCTAAAACTTGAGAGAGGAATAAAAGCCGAATATCCACCATTGATTGAGATAAAAGAATTAGTAAAAGAAAACCATTTCAAATCCGTGTTTAAGGATACAACCATTTTTCTGGAAGCTGAAAAAGAAAATGAAGCCTACAGACAATATACGATCTATAAGAAAGTCAATGATAAGAATTACAGAATAACAGTGCGGACATCGTTAATTGAGAAGGAAGATTTATTTTCGGCTATACTGATTATCCTTATTATTATTCTTGCCCTACTTCTTTTGATTCTGTCTTTAATTAACCGATACACAGCGAGGAAAATATTCAAGCCGTTTTATAACAATCTAAAACATTTGGGAATGTTTTCATTACATAAAAATGATTCGATGATTTTGGAGGATTCCAACATAGACGAATTTAATGAACTGAAATATGCTCTGGCTGAATTATCGGAAAAAGCATTAAAAGAATACCGATCATTGAAAGAATTTTCGGAGGATTTAAGTCACGAATTACAAACCCCAGTAGCCGTGATAAAAGCAAAAGCAGAATTGTTACTACAGAAGGAATTTACAGATGCCGAAATTTCAAGCAATCTGCAATCAATAATAAACAATGCAGATAGACTTGATAAATTGAACCGTTCTCTGATCTTATTGACTAAACTGGAAACAACCGATTTTTTCCCAACACAAAAAATTCTTTTAGGTAGAAGGATAGAAAGAATTATTGATAACTATACAGATGCGATTAATTCAAAAGAGATTGTAATACGCACTAATTTGGAATCGATGTATGAAGTGGAGTTCAACGAAAATTTATTGGATATAGTACTAAGTAATTTAATTTCTAATTCGATTAAGCATAACATTTTGGAAGGTGAAATATTTATAGAATTGAAGGATTCTATTTTAATGATAAAAAACAGCGGAAAGGAACCAAAACAAAATCTGTTGAATTACTTTAAGCGATTTACCTATGAAGAGAAATCGCAAAACTCTCTCGGATTAGGATTAGCAATTGTTAAAAAGATTTGTAATATGTATGAAATTGGAATAACCTATCAATTCATAGACGGGTCACACACAATAGTATTGAATTTCAATAAAACAAAAGATTAAAGATGAAAAAAAATGTTTTATTAATTCTTGTTTGGATTGTTCCGGCTCTTTATGGGCAGAAGAATTTCGAGTATTATATTAGCAAAGCATTAGAAAACGCCACATCACTGAATCAATTAAGAAACCAAATCCCAATAAACAAACTTCAGAACGAACTGGACAAAGCGCTGAATTCGGCATTCCAGATATCTTTGACGGGTAATTATTTATTTGCTCCATTCTTTAATAACAGCAACGGCTTAATTACTACAAATCCGGATCCCCAAGCGATAGGTTATGATATTGGAATAACAAACGGTGGTTTATATTCAGCTCAAGTAAATGTTCAAAAGAATATTTTTAACGGTAAGCTCATAGATGCACTTAAAAACAAAAATGAATTATCCGATAAAAGCACTTTGAATGACATTAAGATTGAAGAACATAATCTCAGAAAAATTGTTATCGACCAATATTTAAGCTGTATTCAGAATCTCTGGTTATATAATTTGACAAAAGAAATTTCTACAAATCTCAATGAGCAGTTAAGAATAACCGGCGGATTGGTTGAGAAAGGTTTTGTGAAAGCACAGGATTATTTGCTTCTTAAAAT
Organism: Ignavibacteriales bacterium; assembly: GCA_026390775.1. Classification (NCBI taxonomy): domain Bacteria; kingdom Pseudomonadati; phylum Ignavibacteriota; class Ignavibacteria; order Ignavibacteriales; species Ignavibacteriales bacterium. The sequence goes on from JAPLFF010000007.1 coordinate 1,284,528, forward strand.
CGAATATAAAAATCAACAGATGCAGCTTAATGAGATATGGCGTAATTATAAAAGCGGGCTGATGCAACTAAACTCTATTTGTGGACTTCAAGATACCAGCACAGTTTATTTAGAAAATGTAACTCTTGATGTAATGAAGCATATTTATCTGTCTAATTTTATAATGAAGTATTCTATTGACAGTTTGACTTTGCAAAACCAGCAAGAACTCTTTGAAACAAAATATCAACCGCAAGTAAATTTATTCTTTAACACAGGATTAAACGCTGTTGAGTTAGAAAACATTCAGCGAAAATTTGGACTCAGCGCCGGAGTCAATTTCTCTTTACCTTTATTTGACGGTAATCAAAAAGCTCTTACGCGCCAGCAAAATGATATTTATGGGAAAACAATTCAACAAAACAGAGACTACATTGAAAAAAATCTTTTCTTACAAAGGCAAAATGGATACGAGAAAATCAAATCGATTAAAACATCGTTAGATAATCTGCAGGACCAAATCAAAGATTATGACCAAGTAATTCTACTAGCTCAAAAGCAGGTAGAACAAGGATCGATGATGATGATAGAATATTTGACTATTCTGAAAAATTATATTGAATTACAGAAGAATAAAATCACAGCAGAAATAAATTATCAGCTTGAGATAAACAATTACAATTATTGGAACTGGTAAAATGAAAATGAATATACTTCTAAAAAGCAGAACCATTGTATTATTTGCCATAGTTCTTATTGCCCAGTTCTATTATTCATGCAGCAATGAGAATGATAAAACCTCAGAAGGAAAAAGCGGCGCGCCGGTTAAAATAGTGAACCCTTCGCTGACGAATATAAATGACAATCTAATGTTTAATGCAAATACCATATTTCAGAAGAAAGAAATGGTCCGCGCAACATTTCAAGGATACATTGTAAAATTTTTCAAGAAGATTGGCGACCGAATAAGCGCAGGTGATTCCGCCGACCACACCATGGATATAAACCTTGGTAAAGAATCATTTAAAGGATTGATAATTGTAAAAGCTAAGACAAGCGGTATATTGACAGAGCAAAATCATAATTCAGGTGATTTTGTCTCTGACGGCGAACAGATTGCAGTAGTATCAGACCCATCTTCATTGATAATTGAGCTTAACATTCCATACCAATTTGTTTCAAAAATAAAATTAGGAAGCAGTTGTTCTATTAATTTGCCGGACGGAAAATCTTTGAATGGAATTATTTACAAAATACTTCCAAGCGTGGATCAAGCTTCGCAGACACAAACATTTTTAATTCAGCTGAAACAGTTTGGTAATCTTCCGGAAAATTTAAATGTAACAGTAAAGATTTCAACAAAAATTATTCGCAATACTTTAACAATTCCCAAAACAGCTTTAATGACAGATGAAACACAGTCCAAATTTTGGGTAATGAAATTGATTAATGATTCCATCGCAGTTAAAGTTGACGTAGTGAAAGGAATTGAAAATGAAAATGCTGTTCAGTTAATAGGCGGCGGTTTAATGCCGAGCGATAGAATTATTTCCGAAGGCGCTTTCGGTTTACCGGATACGGTCAAAGTGATAACAGGAAAATGACACTATGAATAATTTTTATGAGAAATACAAAAGCCCTATTGCTGTAATTCTATTGATGATTCTTTTGGGTGGAGTTTATTCTTTAATGAAAATAAAAACCGGATTATTTCCGGATATAACTTTTCCCAAAATAAAAATAATAGCCGAAAATGGAGAGCAGCCGGTTGATAAAATGATGGTTACAGTCACCGTGCCAGTGGAAAATGCAATCAAGAGGGTTGAAGAATTAAAAATAATCAGAAGCATAACTAGTCGCGGCAGTTGCGAGATATCTGCATTTTTAAACTGGGGAAGTGATGTTGATCTTGGTAAGCAAAGAGTTGAAGCCCAGATTAATGCAATCAAACAAAATCTTCCTCAAGGAATAAATATCACAGTCGAGAAGATGAATCCATCAATTCTTCCGGTAATGGGATTTTCGCTCGAAGGCAAAAACAAAAGCCAAATTGAATTACGACAACTTGCTGAATTTACAATCAGACCGTTTCTTTCCCGCGTTGAAGGAGTTTCTGATATTGCAATAATCGGGGGCAAAGTAAAAGAGTATCAGATAATTCTCGATCCCATTAAATTAAGTAATCTAAGAATCGCTCCTAAGAACATTGCAGATATTTTAGCCAAGTATAATTTTGTTGAATCAAGCGGTTTCGAAGTCAGCTACAATCGTTTGTATCTCACTCTCACCAATGCTACAATTAACACAAAAACCGAATTAGAGAACACAGTTATCATAAATAATTCGAAAAATAAAATTGCTCTTAAGGACATTGCAGAAATAAAAATAGCGGAGAGACGAGATTACGTAAGGATAAACGCTAATGGTAGAGATGTTCCCTTGATTGCAATAGTTAAACAGCCAAAGGCAAATTTGATTGATGTTGTTGATAAAGTAAATACTCAATTGACTGAATTAAAAAAGATCCTTCCAAAAGATGTTGAACTAAAACCTTATTACAATCAAGCTGATTTTGTAGGTGATTCGATCAAAAGTTTAAAAGATGTATTGTGGCTCGGACTTTTGCTGGCAATCATTATCACAATAATATTTTTGCGCTCGTTTAAGGCGAGTTCGGTAATCTTAATTACGATACCACTCACATTGGGTTTAACGCTGACGGTTCTTTACTCACTCGGATATACATTCAACATAATGACGATTGGCGCGATTGCAGCGGCTATAGGATTAATAATTGATGATGCGATTGTTGTTGTTGAACAGATTCACCGCACACATGAAGAAAATCCGGATGAGAAAAGTATTAATCTTGTAAGCAAAACAATAAAATATCTTTTACCGGCAATGGTTGGTTCGTCGTTAAGCACGATTGTAATATTTCTTCCTTTTGTTTTGATGAGCGGAGTTGCGGGCGCATATTTTAAGGTTATGACCGATACGATGATTATTACGCTTATGTGTTCGTTTTTTGTAACGTGGATAGGGCTACCGGTTATTTATCTTTTGTTATCGAAAGAAACACATTCCATAAAAAATGAACAGAAAGAAATTAAGAAAAGAAATTGGGTTTACTTTTTTATAAACCGTCCTTACATATCTATAATATTTGTTGCTGTTCTTATTATTTCCGCATTACTAATCCTTCCAAACCTACCATCTGGTTTTTTACCGGAAATGGATGAAGGTTCAATCGTGCTGGATTTCGACAGTCCTCCTGGAACTTCTTTAGAAGAAACAGACCGTATGCTTAAAGTTGTTGATGATATTTTACTTAAGACTCCGGAGGTAGTAAGCTATTCAAGAAGAACCGGTACGCAGATGGGATTTTTTATTACAGAACCTAGCCGTGGCGATTATCTGATTCAAATAAAAAAGAAAAGAAGTAAGACAATTGAAGAAGTTTCCGATGAGATAAGAAAAAAAGTTGAAGCTGTTCTTCCCGCTCTCCGCGTTGATTTCGGTCAAGTTATTACCGATATGCTTGGTGATTTGATGAGTTCAGTGCAACCGGTTGAAATAAAGATTTTTGGTGATGACCGGGAAAAGCTGAAAGAAATTGCCAATAGAGTTTTCTCCATAGTATCTAAAGTTGATGGCACAGCCGATGTGTTCAATGGAATCATAATTGCCGGTCCGGAAATTCAAACAATTCCTAAAGTGGATGAACTTGCGAAGTATAATCTAACTCCTAGCGATTTCCAATTTCAGATGCAGACAAAGATTGAAGGAATAGTTGCTGGCGGAGTTCTGGGAAAAAATCAACTTGTCGATATCAGAATGTTCGAAAAAGGTTATAATAAAACGGACCGAGACTTAAACAAGAGTTTTCTTTTTCTAAATGATGGGAAAATAAAACCGATAAATGAATTTGCAAACATCGAAATTAAAAAAGGTGTTACAGAGATTGAACGTGAAAACTTAAAACCAATGGTTGCCGTTACAGCAAGATTAAATAACCGGGATTTAGGAAGTACACTTGCAGATATAAGAAAAGAAATTTCGAAAAAGATTGTATTGCCTGCTGGTTATCAAATTGTTTATGGCGGGGCTTACGCAGAACAACAGCAAGCATTTACAGAACTTCTAATGATCTTGATCTCTGCAGTTCTTCTTGTTTTCACAGTGATCTTATTTCTTTTTAGAACTATCAAAATTTCGTTGGCAATTATTTTTATAGCCACGCTTGGAATTGCCGGCAGCGTATTTGCCCTTTTTATAACCGGTACACCATTGAATGTTGGCAGTTACACCGGAATAATTATGATTATTGGAATCATCGGCGAGAATTCAATTTTCACTTACATGCAATTTGTTGAATCGAAAAGAAATGGCATTAAAAAAGACGAAGCCATTGCATATTCAATTTCGTCAAGACTCCGCCCAAATCTTATGACTGCTTTTGGAGCAATTGCTGCTTTGTTTCCGCTTGCTTTAGGAATAGGACCCGGGGCGCAATTACATCAACCTTTAGCAATTGCAATTATTGGCGGATTTATTCTTGCAATTCCGCTTCTGCTTATTGTTTTACCAACCATGCTTAAAATATTGGAAAGAACTAATAACTAAATATTTATCAATGTTATTTTAACAAAAGGAGCCACATGAAATCTTTAAAATTGTTTTTCATATCAACAACTTTAATTGCACTTGCACTTTTAGTTATTAATTCCAGCGCACAAAATAAGGTGGATGTTGAGAAATCAGGCAGCGGTTATCATCTCATCAAAAAAATTGAAATCGGCGGAGAAGGCGGATGGGATTATCTTATCGTTGATAGCGACGCAAAACGTTTATACGTCCCTCGTTCTACCCGCGTTGATGTAATTGATATTGAAGCAGGCAAAAAAGTTGGCGAAGTCCCAAACACAAGCGGAGTTCACGGCGTTGCTTTAGATATTGAAAATGGACGAGGTTACAGCAGTAACGGAAGAGATACTTCTGTAACTATTTTTGATCTAAAATCTTTGAAAGAAATCAGTAAAGTAAAAGTTGAAAAAAATCCCGATGCTATTATCTATGATCCAACTTCAAAAAGAGTTTTCTCGTATAACAGAGGAAGTTCATCGGTAACCGCTATTGATTGCGCTACCGGCAAAGCTGTTGGCACTTTATCACTAGGCGGTCATCCGGAATTTTCTTCATCCGATGGAAAAGGTATGATGTATGTAAATCTTGACGATAAAAGTGAAGTAGTTGCATTTGATGCTAAAAAATTAGAGATAAAATACCGCTGGCCAATTACACCGGGTGAAAGCGCATCCGGAATGGCAATTGATCAAAAAAACGACAGATTGTTTTTAGTTTGCGAAAACAAAAAAATGATTGTTCTTAGTGCGTCCGACGGTAAAGTTGTAGCTGACCTTCCTATTGGCGAAGGAACTGACGGTGCCGCATTTGATCCGACCTTAAAACTTGCTTTCAGCGCTAATGGCAGAGATGGAACTTTGACTGTGGTTCAGGAAGAATCTGAAAATAAATTTTCTGTTGTAGAAAATGTTATAACCCAAAAAGGTGCAAGAACAATCGCCTTAGATGCAAAGACTCATAATGTATATTTACCAACTGCTCAATTTGGACCACCGCCTGCACCAACTGCAGAAAGACCTACACCAAGACCAAGTGTAATTCCAAATAGCTTTGTGATTTTAGTTTTTGGTAAATAAGATGTTTAACAAAATCGTCTTCTAATTATCTCAAAACTTGATTTCTAATTTTGGGATGTAATCAAACACAATAAGATTACATCCCTAGAAATAAATCTTTAGTATTCTAAATAGTATCAACTTCTCTTCAAAGTTTCTTCAAAATCTGTTTTTATATATCGATTAGGAAAAATTCAATTAATGGAGAAGTAGATGAAAAGTAAGCTAATATTTATTTTTATAGTAATCATTTTTATACTTGGGAAAAACACAAATGCACAGAATTTTGGAGTTTTATCCGGAACAGTTTTAGACTCAACAAATCATCAACCAATCGAGTTTGCAAGCATCAGCGTAATAAAAATTTCAGACAGCAGCGCTGTAACCGGTACCATGACAGATAATAAAGGAAAATTCGAAATACCAGATATACCGTTTGGAAATTACTTTTTAAGAATTAGTTCTGTCGGCTATATAACAAGAAACACATCCAGATTTTCAATAACATCCAAGAACAATGAAATTAATGCCGGTAGTATTTTATTAACCGGAACCGAAGTTAATCTTGATGAAATCTCAGTAACATCCAACAAAATTATGTTGAATAATTCTATTGACCGCAAAGTTTATAATGTTCAGATGGATATTATGAGCAAAACAGGAACAGCAGCCGAATTATTGCAAAATATTCCTTCTGTTCAGGTTGATATTGACGGCAACGTAAGTCTAAGAGGATCAACAAATGTTTTGATACTGATAAATGGAAAGACATCACCTCTTATGGGTAAAACACGGGCAGATGTATTGCAGCAGATGCCGGCAAATTCCATCGAAAAGATTGAAGTAATTACAAACCCGTCCGCTAAATACAAACCGGATGGCACTTCTGGAATTATAAATATTGTTATGAAAAAAGAAATTGGAACAGGATTAAATGGAAACATTACTGCCAGCATTGGCAACCAACAGAGGTATAATGGAAATACAACTCTAAATTATAAACCAGGCAAAGTAAATTATTTTGGAAGTTTGAGTCTTCGGCAGGATGATCGAAACAGTATTTCATCAGACATAAGAACACAATATGACAGTGGATCAAATATTTCAGGATTCTATGATAATAACAGTAAATCGTATTCGAGACCTCTTTCAAGAGGAGGAATGCTTGGGTTTGATTATAATATAGACAAATCAAACAGTATTGGTATAACTGGAAATTATTTTTACAGAGGATTTACACGGAATGATATTTCGACATATATTTTAAGAGATCAAAATCAAACCGTTACAACAGATTATGACAGAAGCAGAGTTGACCCTGAATATGAAAAAGAAGGAGATGTTAATGCATATTTTCAGCACAACTTTTCCGGAGATGATCATAAAATAAGGTTCGAAATAAACGATTCATTTTCTCCGGAAGTTGAGGATAATCATTACACAAATACTTATCGAGTTCCTTCCATTTATAACGAATATGATAACACCTTAATTAAACAGGATGATAATAAAATTCAACTGCTTGCTGAGTATTCGAATCCGATTAGTGAGAGTGCAACTTTTGAAGCAGGATATAACGGCGAGTTGAATAAAAGAGATATGGATTTTTACGGCGAAGCTTTTGATCCTATCAAACAAAAATTTGTTACCGACAATGAAAGAACAAATCACTTTATATACAATGAAGATATTCATGCAGTTTATACTACCTACTCAAATTCATTTGGTCCACTTGGTGTTTTAGCCGGATTACGTGCTGAGCAATCTTTTATTAAAGCAAATCTTGTTTCAAGAGATAATATAATCACGAATAATTATTTCAATATTTATCCTACACTTCATCTAAGTTATAAATTAAACGAGCTAATGCAAATTCAGCTCAATTACAGTAAGCGTGCTAACAGACCGGAAGGTGAAGATCTTAATCCATTCCCCGAATACCAGGACCCAAGAAATATTAGAGCTGGAAATCCAAACCTAAAGCCCGAATTTATTCATTCAATTGAATTCGGATTTCAGTGGCAAACTGATTTTCTTACAATAGTTCCAAGTCTATTTTATAGAAACCGTTATAATGGAATTACAACTGTTACGAAAGCAATTAATGATACAACACTTTTAACGACAAAAGAAAATTTGTCTTCAGACCAATCTGCCGGTTTAGAAGTTGTTTTTTCAGGCGGTTATGGAAATTTTATAACAACAAATCTTAGCGGGAACGCATTTTATGAAAAGATAGACGCTTCAAATCTTGGATTTAGCAATAACAAATCGACGATAACTTACAGTGGTAATATGAGTTGTAATGCAAATCTGACAGCAACAACAATGCTTCAGATAAACTCCAATTATAGATCAGCACGGTTAACACCGCAAGGAGAATTCAAGCCAAGTTTTGTAGTTAATCTTGGGATACGCCAAGATTTATTTGATGATAAATTATCCGTAGTCTTTACAATTTCTGATATTTTCAAAACATTCAACAGAGAAATGAATTTGGATACATCTTGGATGAAACAGAATACAATAAACAGCCGTGATTCGAGAATAATGTATTTAGGCGTGACATATCATCTCGGCAAGCCATCTAAAAAAGCCAAAGAAAAAACTATACAGTATGATAATGGAAATTAATAACACTAAAAACAAAAGTGAGGATCGAAATGAAAACAAGAATCTTTTTAGTAGTTCTATTTGCATTCACAATTTCATTAACAGCACAAGAAATAAAAGTGCCGGCAAAAGTAAAAGACGCCTTCACAAAACTTTATCCCAAGGCAACTGAAATAAAGTGGGGTAAAGAAGGAAAAACTGAATTTGAAGCTGAGTTTAAGGTTAACGGAACGGCGGTCTCAGTTGTAGTGGATGTCAAAGGCAACTTAAAAGAAACCGAAACCGATATTGCAAAATTAGAATTGCCGAAAGGTGTTGAAGAATTTGTTGCAAAGAACTACAAAGGATGGAGTATCACCGAGTCGTCAAAAATTGTCGATGCAAAAGACAATGTTACTTTTGAAGTTCAAGTAACTAAGGACAAGGTAAAAAAGGATTTGATCTTTGATAAAAACGGGATACCATTGGTGAAGAAAGAGACCAAGAAAGAAAAAAACGAGAAGGAAGAAAAAGATTAACATCTATTGATGTAGAATAATCGCCGAATTTAAAAATAAAAATGAAGAGCGGAAAAAGTTTTTTAGTATTATTATTTCATAAATAAAAGCCGGCAACCGCCGGCTTATTAATATTCTTGCTTAGATGGATAAGTCTATGATTGTTCTTCCTTCTTTTCTTCAACAATAACTTTCTTCTTCTTTCCCTTCGTAAAGTAAGCCGCAACTAAACCAACAATTACAATTGCACCAAGAATATAAACCCAATTCCACTTTGATCCGGGTGCAACTTTTTCTTTCCAAGTCGAAATTCTTTTTTCGACAGAATCTTTGTTCGCTTTGGTCATTAAATTATTTTCAATCAAAACCGGAACCCAAATCGGTTGAACAGTTTTGAAGTAAACGCTGTCTGTAAAAGCAAAAAAAGTTTTTTCTGATTCAGTCTTACTTTTAACGCCGTAATTTTTTATTTCGTCATCAACAAAAGAAGTTACACTGTTAACAAATTGATCTCCACTCTTAAAAGGAAGGAGCGCAAGTTTATAATCGTGGAAGAGTTTATTAACCTGTCCCCACATTTCATCATTGATGCGGATATTCCAATCGGTGAACAATGCATCAATATTTGCAATTTGTGCCGCTTTATCACGGCGATTCAAATAGACTTCCGCAAGTTTAGGTCCTACTTGGCGCCATACCTTGTTAAAATCTTTGTATTGTTCTTCCATTTTAGAAAGATCTTCCGCAGTCATCTGGGTTACTTTCATGAATTGGACGTTATCGCTGATTGTGCGTTCTATATTATAGAATAGATTTCCATTATCAACTTTTTTGTAGACAGCTTGTTTTTCGGCTTCGTTAAGCGTGCCGGGAGTTTTAACAAATTCTTGCAGCAAACTATCAACGATACCGCGCACAAGTTCATCACGCTGTTCAATGTTCGATTTCAATTGCGCAACTAATTTTGTAAGCGATGCAATCGTTGCCGCATCTTTAGCTGTTTTAATATTTAATTGTTTTATCTGCAAGATCAAACCTTCGTTCTGCTGGCTGATTTCGGAAACTTTATCTTTAAGCGAGCCAACTTCAGTTGTGAGCTGTACGATCTGAGTGAAATCACTCTTGCGAACTTCAAGCGTACGTTCGATTTTCAAAAATTCTTCATCGTAATTTATCTGAAGAGATTTTTCGAGAAATGTTTTGGAATTTGCAAATTCCTCTTTTAGTTTTGCGATGTTCTCACCGATTACGTTGCATTCATCTAAAGAAGCTGCATTCTTGATAGCGCTTTCGTATTGCTTAAATCGTGAATCAAAGCTGTTTACTTTTTCACGATCCGATTGAGCAAATGTATTTTGACTAAGAACAAAGGCAGCAGGAAGGAAAATCAAAAAGAAAAATTTATTTAGTTTCATTTTATTACCTCACTATGCCTTTGTTATTCAATAAATATTTATTAGGACTATCAAGCAATTCTATGTTAGGAGATTTTTGATTGAACGCAGGGGAAACCAATCCTGTTTCTGTAACCGTGATTTTGTTTTCTAGATCCATGCCATTTTCTTCCGGTTCAAACACGTAAACATTTTTAAAGTCTTTCCCTGTGATATAATAAAAACCAAGTTTATCGCGGATTAGTCTAATTTCTTTTCCGGAAAAATTTGTGGAATCCTTAAACTCTTCATAAAAAAGAGCTTTAACTTTTAACGTGAACGAGTATCTCTGCTCTTCAACAAATCCTTTGGCATCAACTTTTAAAACATTTTCGATCGGCCAGGAATAATCTGCTGGTTTAAGTGCTAGCGATGAACACGCAGAGATGATGATTAATAATAACAGAGCGGAAAAATATTTCTGTAAACTCATAACAATGCCTCTTCAATAAAATTAACTAATGAAAGTTAGCGATTTTAGCTGTTATTTGTAAGTGGTTAAATCCTTAAAGAAATTAATTGGTAATTCTTCAAAACTGAGCAATGTCGTGATTTTTCTATTACCTTGACATTGAATTTTGCTGAATATATTTTCGATTCAAAATGAAACCATTCATAAAATAATCATCCAATAATAGGGGGAGTCATGAATAAAATTATTTTTTTGCTGATTGCCTTTTTCTCCATTATAAATTTTTGTTATCCGCAAACTTCGGAATCGCTTTTAAGATCATCTTCTGTAATAAAAAGCATAGATCCAAACGATGAAGATTATACCGATCTTCTTCCATTGAAGAAAAAAATTGATGAGGCACAGATTGTAGTGTTAGGTGAAATATCACACGATGGCGGCGCAACTCTCCAAGCTAAATCACGATTTGTTAAATTTCTGCACAAAGAAATGGGGTTTGAAGTTATTGCCTGGGAAGCCGGATTTATTGATTGTTATTATATGAATGAAGCTCTTAGATCTGAATTCCCGCTTAAAGATGCAAAAAAATATATGATGAGCGGCAGTTGGGAGGCAAGTGAGTATGTACATCCAGTTTTTGATTATGCTAGAAGAAGCTGGAAAACGGAAAGACCGCTTATTATGGCGGGATTTGATTTGGGAAGACCGCCGAGTGCAGCAAAAAATTATATAGGAGTGATTGATTCAATATTTGCAAAAGCGCCATGGCTTAAACCAGCCGATTCCGTTTATTCTAAAATAGATACATGCGCTAAAAGTGTGGGCGGATATTTAGGAAATCAGTTCACAAAAAAATTCTCTAAGAAGAGTGAACAGACAGTTAAATTTTTTATTTATTCGCTAATGGATTCACTTACAAGTGACAAAAAATCTTCTGGAGAATTTTCTCAATTAGAAAAATTGAAATACAGTTACTTTTTACGCTCTTTCTATTTTGATGTTGAATTGAATAACCTCATTTACCAAAGGGATGAAACTTATCAGACTATGCGTGATAAATTTATGGCAGATAGAATGCTTTGGCTGATAGAAAAACTTTATCCCGGAAAAAAAATTATTGTTTGGGCTTCAACAGCACATTTTAAAAGAAACTCATTTTTACAAACACGAATAGATGGTGATAAAAGTATTGGCGATTTATCATTCTATAATAGAAGCTCTGTGTTTCTTCAGGCGGGTGATTATTTAGATTATTATTTCGGTAAAAAGATTTATACTATTGCGTTCACCACTTTTCAGGGCGAGAAGGGAATGGTGTTTCCTGATGGTCATCCTAAGAAGAAAGATTATGAATACACGGATAAAATAAACGAACCAGAACCCGGCAGCTATGAAGCAATTGCTCATGAAACTGAAGAAGAATATTTGTTTACGGATTTGAGATCGCTAAGAAAGAACAATTGGTTAAGTAAAGAATATATTGCTTATCCGGTTGGATATAGAAAAGTCAAAGCTAGATGGAACGATATAATTGATGCATTTTTCTTTATAGATAAAATGTTTCCTGAAAAAATACTTCCGATTGATAAGTGATAGAACTGATAATAAAAAAGCCGGTTAAAATGCATGCTTCTTTTTTTATTTCTTTCCAACTCAATTGGTAAATATTATATTCACATCTATAATCTTAAACAAATAAGAAAGGGTTGTACAATGAAGCTAAAAAAATTGTTGGTTGGAATGATGGCAACATTAATTCTTTTCTCAGCATCTTCTAGTTTTGCTCAACAAGGTGATCAAGCAGAGATGATGAAAAAATGGCAGGAGTATATGACTCCGGGACCGGTTCATCAACAATTTGCAAAGATGACAGGTAACTGGAAAGCAGCAGTTACACAATATATGGGCGGCCAAGAATCTAAATCAGAAGGAACGGCTGCATACGAAATGATTCTCGGCGGCAGATATATGAAATCAATATTTAAAGGAAACATGATGGGAATGCCGCTCGAAGGAATGGGATTGGATGCTTATGACAATGCTACTAAAGAATATATTAGTATATGGGTAGATAATTTTGGGACAGGCGTTATGTATATGAAAGGGAAGATGGATGAAAAGACTAAAGAAATTGTTTACACAGGGAACACAGTGGATCCAATGACGGGCAAAGATCAGCCGACAAAGACAGTAACGAAGAATATTGATAATGATCATCAGCAAATGGTGATGTATATGATTCAAGACGGAAAAGAAATAAAAAATATGCAGATTGATTACACAAGAGTTAAGTAATACGAAATATTATACCGATGTAAATCGTCATCAAAAAATTACCCGAACTGTGAATAACAGTTCGGTTTTTTTTATTCTATTAAAATTTAGAATTTTATTACTTTTTTAAGAATCCGTACTTCTTCAAATGGAGATAAGCCAAATACCCAACGGCGCTTAATTGTACAGTGCCAAGAAGATATTTCAATACTTTCATGCTTTGCAAATCGGAATACTTTTCTTGTAATGGATTTAAGATGTTCATTTGCAAATTGTTTTGTATTTCATCTTGATTTATAATTTTTGCCAATTGCATTCGTGTTTGTATCCAGATCGAAGACGAATCATTCAAAAAGCCAGAACTTAATTTTAGGCTAGTCAGGTTATCAAAGTTTAATGTGTATGATGATTGGTTATAAAAATAATTGGAAAAGTTTAGAGGGGTCTCATGATTCTTTAATGAATCTGTTTTGTTCTGCGCAAAGCACAAATTAAAAAACAGAAAAAGAACTATTAATTTATAAAGGAACGTCTTCATCTTCATCGAACTCGTCATCTCCCAAAAGGTCATCATCTAATTCAACCTCTTCTTCGTTAATATTTTCGGGCTCGGAATCATCGTCTAAATCATTCTCTCCCTTCGGCACATTAGAGTATAATACGGGATCGGGCTGAGAATAATATGTGTCTTTAGACGAATAATTATCATCCATACGATCCATTACTTGACCCAATAACTCATCGCTTAGATCAGCTTTCATTTCTTTCGCTTCAACTTTTTTCTCAGCTTCAAATTTTTCCGTTCCTTTATCTGTATTTTTCCACATTTCGGTTAGATCTTTTTTATCCAATTTACTTAGGCAGTTATCAATTTCTTTTTCAATAACCTTTATATCTTTCTGATCCCAAGTGCTTTCAGAATAGAGTTGAGACTTTAGGTAATCCCAAAATGTTTGTCCTTTCTTTTCTGGAGAAGGATACTTCTTGAGAACAGTAACCACATCATTAACGATTTTCTTCATTGTAGTCGCCACAATAACACCTTTCGAATATTACCACTAATAAATTAGCAAATTATAATAAAAATCAAACAGAGATTATTTCCATCAATTTTATTATAGAAAAATAATTCTATTCCTGGAAAAATATATTTTTTTATATGCGGATAAAGGAAGAAATTCTTTTTATTTTATAATGTATGATCAAAATTATAAATAACAAATCATAATATAAAAATCAATTGCCCCCGTAGCTCAGTGGATAGAGCAGTGGCCTCCGGAGCCATGTGCGCAGGTTCGACTCCTGCCGGGGGTACATTTTTACATGAAAAGTGAATTGTCAAACCTACCTGTCGGTAGGCAGGCGTGAAAAGTTTTTAATAATAAACGAGGAATCCATGAAACAGCTGAAAGTATTTTTTTTATTAATTCTTGTTCTATTATATAGCCAAACTTTATTTGCACAAACCGAAGATAAATCTCTCTTATCGGTTGATAGAATTTTTAACAGCAGAGATTTTTCCGGAGAATTATTTGGTCAATCACGATGGATTGATGATGGGAAATTTTATACAACTCTTGAACCGTCTAAAGATACGCTCGGCGGAAGAGATATTGTTAAATATGAAACCGAATCCGGTAAAAAAGAAATAATGGTTTCTGCTAAGTTGTTAATTCCAGAAGGAGAGACTAAACCGCTTGGGATTAGTAATTACATTTGGTCTCCGAGTCGCAATATGTTAATGATCTATACAAACACTGCACGCGTTTGGCGGCAGAATACAAAAGGCGATTATTGGGTACTTGATCTCAAGACAAATAAACTTCACAAACTTGGCGGCGATGCAAAACCATCAACACTAATGTTTGCAAAATTTTCTCCTGATGAGGAAAAAATCGGTTATGTAAGAGAACACAATGTTTATGCTGAAAATTTATCCGATGGTAAAATTACTCAGCTAACTTTCGACGGTTCTACAACAATAATTAACGGAACATTTGATTGGGTGTATGAAGAAGAGCTTGATCTTCGTGATGGTTTTCGCTGGAGTCCTGACAGTAAATCAATCGCTTATTGGCAGCTTGATGCTTCCGGAGTGAAAGACTTTCTTTTAATCAACGATACTGATTCTCTTTATTCTTTTGTAAAACCTGTTCAGTATCCCAAAGTAGGAACAACGAACTCAGCTTGTAAAGTTGGTGTAGTAAGTGCAAGCGGCGGCGAAACGGTTTGGATGAAAATTCCCGGCGATCCGCGCAACAATTATATTGCAAGGATGGATTGGGCTGCAAGTTCCGATGAAATTGTTCTTCAGCACTTGAACAGAAAACAAAATCAAAATGAAGTGATGCTCGGTAATTCAAAAACCGGAGAAGTAAAAATAATCTTTACTGAAACAGACGCAGCATGGATTGATATTAACGATGATTTGAATTGGCTAAAGAACGGAGAAGAATTTACTTGGGTAAGCGAACGCGACGGCTGGCGGCACATCTATTTAATATCACGGGATGGGAAGAACACTAAATTACTAACTCCCGGAAACTATGATGTTATAGATGTTCAAAGTGTTGATGAGAAAGACGGATGGATTTATTTTATGGGATCGCCGGGTAATGCCGCACAACGTTATTTGTTTCGCGTTTCGATGGACGGTAAAGGAAAGATAGAACGCATCACTCCAAATGAATTCAACGGAAGCAACAGCTATCAGATTTCGGATGGGGCTAATTATGCAATTCATTCTTATTCAAATTTTGATACTCCGTCAATCACTAATCTAATAAGTCTTCCCGATCACAAAGTGATAAGAAAATTAGTTGAGAACAAACAGTTAAAAGAAAAAATAACCGCACTAAAAAGATTACAAACCGAATTTTTTAAGATTGATATTGGCAACGGAGTTGTTCTTGATGGATGGATGATGAAACCGTATAATTTTGATCCAACGAAAAAATATCCTGTTCTTTTTAATGTTTACACCGAACCCGCCGGACAAACAGTTGTTGACCGTTGGGGTGGGGGCGGTTACTTGTGGCACTTAATGTTTGCACAGGAAGGTTATATAATAATGAGTGTTGATAATAGAGGAACACCGGCGCCACGCGGACGCGAATGGAGAAAATCTATCTATAAAAAAATTGGAGTTCTGAATTCCGGCGATCAAGCTGCTGCGGTTAAATCATTACTAGAGAAAAATAGTTTTATGGATGCAGATCGAATTGGAGTATGGGGTTGGAGCGGCGGCGGTTCGGCTACATTAAACGCAATGTTCCGCTATCCTGATATTTATAAAACCGGAATGGCGGTTGCGCCTGTTGGTCATGAAAAACTTTATGATACAATTTATCAAGAAAGATATATGGGGTTAATTAGTGAAAATCCTGAAGTGTACGAAGAAGGATCTCCGGTTAATTATGCAAAAAACTTAAAAGGAAATTTATTGATAGTTCATGGAACGGGCGATGATAATGTTCATTACCAAGGAACCGAACTAGTTATAAATGAATTAGTAAAAAACAACAAACCTTTTACTATGATGGCTTATCCAAATAGAACACACGGCATTTATGAAGGACAGGGAACAACTTTACATTTGTACAATCTTTTGACAAGATATTTACATACTAATCTTCCTGCTGGAGTTAGATAATTTTTCTCAGTGAGTTGTTTCCTCTGCGCAAGGGGAAGCAACCACTGTTTTATTTTTTGCAAATTCCTTCCAAGTTTACCAATTTGCGTTAAGTCATTTCTTGATAATTCAGGAACTGTAAATGCGCACAAAACTCCTTTCTCTATTTTTCTTTTATGCCGTAATCCTTTCTGCACAAATCAAAATCGGATTCTTAAATATTAACGATGCAATCGTTAAAAACGCAGAAGTAAAAGCAGCATACAATTTTTTAAATAACCAAAAAGATTTTTCTGTCGAACCGATTAATTATAATGATATTATTAATTCTCAATTATCAATTCAGCAATTCTCAATTATATGGGTCCATCGCCCCGACTCGACAGATCTAACGAAAGAAGAAACAAGTCCGAAGTTTGTCGCCGCACTTCAAAGTTATGTTAGAGCTAGTGGTAAACTTTTCTTAACTCTTGATGCAATGAAGTATTTAAATCTTCTTGGATTCGAATCCGAACATCCGACTGTAAAATATGCAGATGCAACCGATGATGGTTATGGAAGAAGACTTGGTTTGCATTCGTATCGCTCACATCCAATCTTTGATGGACTAAATGGCGGTGCATATATATTCAATCCAACAAAAGATTTGAGAACGCGGCAAATTGGATTTTTCGAAAACTCTATTCCTCAAAGCGGAAAAGTTATTGCGGTTGATTGGGCCTACATCACTTTAAAAGAAGATGCAAAACTTATTATCGAACACAAAGTTGGTAAAGGAAAGATTTTATCAATAGGGGCATATACTTATTATGGATTGGAAAATAATAACCGCGCTCATCTGGAATTATTTACTAACAACTGTCTTAAATATCTTTTCGCTAGTTTAAAATATGAACCGGCTAAAACATTTTATTGGAATTATTCTCCTGCCGCAGTTTATGAATTAAAAAGAAAAACTGATCCGGTGAAATTCGATTCATCAAGAAAATGGAATGAAAATTCTAACTCGATAAAATTGGAAAAAGAAAAAGGGACCGATAATTATTGGAATGTTGCAGGGCAGAAAATTCTTGTTATGGGAAAAGAAAAATCCGGCATTGATGAAATTTGGGCGCATCCGTTTATGGCATTAAGGGATTATGAAGCGGGGCTTTTGTTTGATAAAAAAGATTCGGTTGTTTGGTTAAAAAATTTCCAACCGAAAATTGAAGTAAGACCTGAATCCTTTTCGCGCATTTACAAAATTAACAACTCAACTCTTCGTGAAATTATTGTTGCATCAGCCAAACAATCGCAGGCTGTTGTTCATTATGAATTTGAAGGTGAAACATCAGCGAAGCTTGTAATTAAATTTTACAGCAACTTCCGATTTATGTGGCCTTATTCCGAAAGAACAACCGGAAGCATCGGTTATTCTGTTAACTCTTCCGGTAATGCTTTTTCTCTAGTAGATAAAAATAATTTTTCTTTACTAGCCGGTTCTAATAAAAAATTTTCGAATTACATTATAGGTCAATACAGCGGATTTGAAAAATCCGTATCGGGATTTAAAGGTATTAAAACAGACAAGCTATTAGTCGGTGCATTAGCAGAGATCAATCTAAAGAAAAAAGATTATGCCGATTTCATTGTTCATGCTTCAGTGGAAAGCCCTTTGACTTATGATATGATATCACCGGAAAAAATTTATAAGGATGCTGTAAGTTACACACAAAAATTTTTGAATAACTCATTAATGATAACAACGCCGGATAAAGATTTTAACGAAGGATATAAATGGGCATTGATCGGTACGGACAGATTTTTTGTTAATACTCCGGGACTTGGAAAATCTCTTGTGGCAGGATATTCAACAACAGCGCGAGGATGGGACGGCGGACACAAAGTTAACGGAAGACCCGGTTACGGCTGGTATTTCGGCCGCGACGGATGCTGGAGTGGCTTTGCACTTTTAGATTACGGCGATTTTGAAAAAGTAAAATCAGTACTTGAATTTTTTAATAAATACCAGGATCTATCGGGTAAAATTTTTCACGAGTTAACAACTTCGGGTGCAATTCATTATGATGCATCTGATGCAACGCCGCTTTATATAATTCTTGCCGGAAAATATTTGCATCATACCGGCGATATAGAATTCATCAAGAAGAATTGGACATATATAAAGAAGGCAATTGATTTTTGTTATTCAACCGATACAGACGTAGATCATTTAATCGAAAATACAAATGTCGGGCATGGCTGGGTTGAAGGCGGCGGACTTTATACGGCACACACGGAAGTTTATCTTGCCGCTTGCTGGGCGGAAGCTCTTAGGCAAGCAAGTTATATGGCAAAACAAATTGAGCTGAAAACTGAAAGCAAAATGTATAGTGATGAATATGAAATCGTAAAAAAAATAATTAATACAGATTTTTGGAACGCGCAAGAAAACTTTTTAAACTTTTCGAAATTGAAAGACGGAAAATATAATTCAGAAAAAACAGTTCTTTCCGCAGTCCCGGTATATTTTGAAATGCTTGATTCCGCAAAAGCAAAACAAGTGTCGGATGCTTATGCTGAGAATTATTTTTCTTCAGATTGGGGCATAAGAATTTTGCGTGAAGACAGTCCCATTTTTAATCCGCGCGGATATCATACCGGAAGTGTTTGGCCTTTGTTTACCGGCTGGGCTGCACTTGCTGAATTCAAGAATGAAAATTATGTGCAAGGTTATTCTCATATAATGAACAACTTGCTTGTCTATAAAAATTGGCAGCTCGGGTTTGTTGAAGAGGTTTTAAACGGCGCTGAATATAAACCGGGTGGAGTTTGTCCGCATCAAGCATGGAGCGAAACAATGGTTCTTCAACCGGTAATTGAAGGTATGCTCGGATTAGAAGTTGATGCAGCAAATAATAAAATAAAATTTTCTCCACGGTTACCGTCAGATTGGGATTCAATCAAGGTTGATAAAATAAAACTCGGAAATTCTTTAATAAATTTTGCTATGAAACGAGTGAATGGAAAAATCGTTTATAATTTTTCATCTAACAATAATAAATCCATTCATGTTGAATTTATTCCCGTCTTACCAAAAGGAATGAAAATTGAAAAAGTAATTGTTAATGGAAACCCAACAGCGATTCAACAATCGAATAATTCAGCAATCAATTTGTCTTTAATACTCAATAGATCATCTGAAATAGAAATTAAATATTCCGGAGGAATTTCTGTATTACCGAGTGTAACTCAACCAAAGCCGAATGAAATCTCAAAAGGATTTAGAATTTTAGCTGATAAGCTAAAAGGAAGTATTTACTCAGTCGATGTTCAAGGAATAAGCGGAAGCAGCAACGAAATGAAAGTTTATCTTCCGGATGGAAAAATTGCGTTTGTTGAAAACGGGAAGATTATCTCTTCCAATAAGTCTATCTATATAATTGCAGTAGATTTTGAAAAGAGTTCATCAAAATATTTGAACAAAACTATTAAGATCGAAATAGCACGCAGACCAAACTGATTTAACAGATCGATACGGATTTATCTGTTTGATCTGTTAATCTTGCCTGAGGTAAGCATGTCTGTGTGTTATTAATGAGGTGTATATGAAAAAACTATTAACTGTGTTGTCGTTAGCTCTTCCATTATTTGCACAACAACTTAAAATTACAGATCCTTATCTAACTTTTAAATCCAAACAAAACGATCCTCTCTATACAACATATACGGCGGCAATGGAACGATCAAGATTGTACGGTGATAAAGGTTACAAAATGGATTATTACTCGGAACATCTGCCGATAAATTATTCGGGTGATCAAGCCGGAAAATTTTATTGTGTTTGGAAAGTTGATCAAGTAGTTATTATGAACACCGGAGAGTTCTATGAAAAACCGGTTGTTACTTCCTCGTTCCCGGATATGATGATTATGGAATATTCTCCATTCAAAGGAATTAAAGTTCAGGAAACATTTTTTGTTTACAGTTCATCAATTGCGTTGGTAAATCTTCAGATAAAAAACATTGATAATGTAAATCACAACATTGAACTGTATCCGGTTCTAGAACTCGGAAACGATTCGCTTCTTATAAAATATTTCGATAAACAACACAACGGATATATAACGGAACATCATGAATCGAAATACAGGCTAATAAGTTCTCTCTATAAAAATGCACCTTACCCAATGGAAACGCGAGATTACTTTACTTCCAACTTTGCTGCATATTCTTTTGGCGGTTACCATAAATCGCTCGAAGATTTTTACATTACGATCAAAACAGATTTTTATGCAGAGAAGAGGAACGATTCACTCAATCACAAAAAAGAAGGATTGACAAATTTTATTTCTCTTCACGGAAAATTTTCTTTGAAACCGGGCGAAGAAAAAAATATTAGATATTTCCGCGGATGGCAGGATCAAAAAGAAGATTTGCAGAAACTTGTTGATGAGATAGAAAAACTAAAAACCGAATCCATTCAAAAATATGTTGATGCAAGCGTAAAATTATTTTCTCAAATCCCGCGCATCAATTTCAAAACTCAGGACGAAAAACTTGTTTATCTCGGCGCATTTAATTTAGCACGAGGATGTTTTTATCCTCCAACGGAAAAAACTAATTATAATTTTTATGTTTTTTCTCGCCAACC
The DNA here is from genome assembly GCA_026390775.1 of Ignavibacteriales bacterium. Lineage (NCBI taxonomy): Bacteria > Pseudomonadati > Ignavibacteriota > Ignavibacteria > Ignavibacteriales > Ignavibacteriales bacterium. The sequence goes on from JAPLFF010000007.1 coordinate 1,305,702, forward strand.
GCTATGGGGTTGGGGACACGGACATCAAGTTCTGCATGAATCATTAAGCATGCTTGCTTATACATATCTCGATCCAAAGTCTGCAGAAAATTCTCAGCGTGTTTACATAGAACAGCAAAGAGAAGACGGATTAATTGCATACCGCCACGGTCCGCGCGGTTTGCAAGACTATCCCCACTTCAGCAAAGAGTTGAACAAAGATATGTCAACCACATCAGCGCCTTTTTTCAGTTGGATAAATTGGGAAGTTTACAAAGTCAGTAAAGACAAAAGATTTCTTTCGGATGCATACTCCAGCGGAGAAAAATATATTAAATGGTTGATGAACAATCGCGATCTTGATAAAGACGGATTGTATGAATGGGGACCTTATGGAATTATAGAAAACGTTCGTGATTGGTATAATGCGGTATTTCAGGTGAGCGCAGAAAGACATCTTGATGTTGACACGGAAGATATTTCAGACGAGCTTGAATGTGTTGATCTAACTTTTATGATGATAAAAGAAATGCGCTCTCTCTCGCAAATGGCAAAAGAACTTGGAATGAAAGACGCATCGCGAGCATGGGGAAAAATTGCCGACTTAACTTCAGAACTTGTTAATCAAAAAATGTGGGATGACAGCAGCAAGTTTTATTATTCGATCAACAAGAAAGATCATTCATTCAAATATCTAACACGCGATTTACGCAGAATGGAGATAATTGGATTTCTTGCGCTTTGGGCTGAAGCCGCACCAAAAGAAAGAGCAGAACAACTAGTAAAACATTTACTCGATCCGAAAAAATTTTGGCGCAAGTATGGTGTTCCAACTCTTGCGGCTGATGATCCGTGGTTTACTCCTTATGTTGATTACTGCTGTAAGTGGAACGGTCCCGTTTGGCTGCTATGGGATTACATGGTCCTTGACGGGTTGAAAAAATACGGTTACAACAAAATTGCGAATCAGCTTGCAGACAAAATGTTACTTGCAGTTACAACGCAGTTGAAAAAGAATCATAACTATTGGGAATCTTACAGTCCGGATAACGAAGTGCTCAATTCGCCGCCAAATTATATTTGGGATTCAATAATGGCGAGAGTACTTATTGAGAAATATAAAAAATAGAACGCAGATAACACGGATCGAACAGATTTACGCTGATAAATCTGCGATAATCCGTCTAATCAGCGTCATCTGTGTTCTATATAAATCTATAACAAATGAGTGACTAAAAAATGAAACAATTAAAACTTTTTATAGTAATCACTTTTATTATCACACTAAATAATTTTGCACAAACCGAATTAATAAAGAAATTTGAAATCAAACAGAACAAGCTAACAATCACTTGCCCCGCACAGTCAAATCAGTACATGGATAAGATCGGGCAGAAAGCGGCATTGCTGGGTTATGAGAACGGTTCATTCGAAATGTGGATCTGGCCATGGAAAGTTCTGCGAAATTTTGAAACACAATTTTTTGTTGGAACAACTACACAGCCGATACTTGCGAAAGATATTCTGCGCGATATTTCCGTAACTCCGGAAGCAACAACACTCACATTTGTTTACGAATCATTCACTGTGAAGGAAATTATATTTATCCCGCACGATAAACCCGGCGCAATAATTTTATTAGATGTTAACACAACTACTCCGTTAACTGTTGTTCCCGGATTTATGCCCGTGATGCAGCCGCAATGGCCCGCAGGAATTGGCGGACAATACAGTTACTGGGATGATGGAATGAATGCATATGTAATTTCAGAATCTCAACAACGGGGATTGTTTTTATGCGGATCACCCGTTGCACAACAAATGGCGGCACCTCCCGCTCATATGTTCGCAGATAATCCGATTCAATTCAAAATAGATATTAAACCCGGCGATGCAAAAAATAATTTTATTCCAATCGTAATTGCCGGAAGTCCGGTTAAGACAAAATATGATTCAGTGAAAGCACTTTATAAAAATCTTCTTGGCAATATTGAATCACTGTACAAAAAGAATTATGAGTATTATGAAAATCTCCGCCACTCAACTGTTGAAGTGATAACGCCGGATGAAAAATTAAATCTTGCTTTCGAATATGGAAAAGTAGCTCTCAATAATTTAATGGTAGATAATGCAACTTTAGGAAAAGGATTGGTTGCCGGATACGGATTGAGCGGCGGCGGCGGTCGCCCGGGATTTGCGTGGTACTTCGGCGGGGACGCATTTATTAACTCGCTTGCTATGAACAGTTACGGCGATTACTCAACTGTGCGCAATGCACTTGAGTTTACACAAAAATGGCAAAGAGAAGAAAATTATCCGATCAGAAAAAAGAATCCAACTGATAAAGTAATTGATGTGGGAAAAATGGCGCACGAACTTTCTCAAAGCGATGGACTTGTTGATTGGTGGAATGATTATCATTTCGGATATAATCATGCGGATACTTCTCCGTGGTATTTAGTTGCGATTGGAGATTACTTTAGAAAAACCGGTGATATAGAATTCATTAAGAGAAGTTGGAAATCAATTGTTCAAGCATATAAGTGGAGTTTAAGCAAAGACAGCAACGGAGATGGTCTGATGGATCTAAAAGGCGCCGGACTTGGAGTTCTAGAGTTCGGAACACTCGTAAAAATATTTAATGACAACTACACACAAAGTTTATGGACGCAAGGGATAAAAGAAGTGAACTTGATGGCAAAGTACGTTGGTGATAAAGAGATGGAAAGCGAAACAACAAAACTTTTTCCGAAAGCACAGCAAGCATTAGAAAAAATATTTTGGATTGATGATCTCGGCTTTTACAGTTTTGGTGCAGCAGAAGACGGAAAGCAAATCAGAGATAAAAATATTTATTCTTCTGCTTCAATTCTTTTTGGTTTGATGAACAACGAACGAAGTGTAAGCACAATCAAAAAATTTAATGAAAGCGATATGGTAACGGATTGGGGAGTACGCAATCTTTCAAACAAATCATCAATGTATGAACCAACAAATTATAATTATGGAACGATATGGCCGTTCACCTCTTATTTTATTGGCGCTGCGCAATTCTATACACATTTTAATCTTCAAGGTTTAGAAACTGTCCGCAAGACTGCTCAACATGCATTCGATTATGGAATTGGAATCGTTCCGGAAGTTTTTTCGGGCGACATTAATACAAAACTCGGCGAGGCATATCACGATCAAGGATTCAGTGTAAGCGGTTATGTCTTTCCGTTAATGCAAGGATTGATTGGACTCAATGTTGATGTACTCAACAACAAAATTACTCTTGCACCCAAATTACCGGCTGATTGGAAATTTTTGAAAGTGAACAATATCAAACTTGGAAATACTGTAGCGAGTGCAGAGTGTAGAGTGCAGAATGGTGAAATGAAATTGCTATTAAATGTGAATAGTGAAAAAGAAATTGAATTCGAATTCGATCCGGATTTTGAGTTAGGTGTTGAAATTAATTCCGTAGTGTTAAATGGAAAGAAGTTGGACTATGAATTGGAAAAACACGAGCAAGCATATCAGTTAAAAACTAATTTTAAGGTAAAGAGTAAAAATGAATTAGTAATCAATTATAAACCATCAATTGGAATTTATTTACCCGCATCAATTACTCCGATCGGTGCAACGAACGAAGGACTGAAGATTATTTCTCAAAAGTTAGATGGGAAGAAACTAATAATTAGCTGCGAAGGTAAAGCGAACAGAAATTATGAGTTAGGAGTGATGAATTATGAATTAATCGGAAAAGTTACCGGCGCAGAATTTAAGGAGGGGAAATTAATTATTAACATTCCGGCTAACGGAGAAGAATTTATTAAACATGATGTTGTAATTGAAAAAAAATAACGCTCGGAGAATATATAACTCATAAACAATAGCAGGACAATATCAACAAAAAAATTTTTTATTTAATAAAATCGTATTAGGAAGAATAAATCTATTTTAATAGATTTTAATTGTGACCAGAAGCGATTACAAATTATTTTTATTTATAGGCACATGCTACCAATAACTTTAGAAACCTCAAATCAAATCAATCTATTTCAACCAAGAGAGAGAAGCGCCCCTCATTTTGAATTACAAATAATTAATGAAGGACTTTTCCCGGAAGTAAGACTTTATTATTTAGAAAATAAAGAAGTTAGAAAAACAAAAAAGCAAAAAAAGAAAAGAATATCTTCCTCTAAAAAGAACAACAAATTGTTAACCGCTGAATATCCACATGTAATAAAGTTAGCAGTTTGATTTAGTCTCAATAAAACAAATCACTTCTCAAAAGCACTAACCTAATTTTTCTCCATCATTATATAATTAACAATCAAAATTAATTTTATTTAATCTTTGCGGAACAAATTAGTCTTCTTGCACATCTAAATTAATGTAAAAGATAGAGACAAAAGAAAATGGAATTTAAAATTAAAGGGCAAGAACTTCTTGCAAAGATTGAAGAACTTATCAAAGAAGGAAATGCACGTAAAATAATTATTAAAGATGATAAGGGTAAAACTTACATTGAGATTCCAGTAACAGTTGGAGTTATAGGAACTTTGTTCGCCCCAGTAGTTGCCGCTGTTGGCGCACTCGCAGGTGTTGCAGCCAATTTTACAATAGAAGTGATTAAAAAGGAAGATGAAGAACAATCCCAACCCGATAAGAAATAAAATTTTATCTGATAAAGTGAGGCATATCAAAAGGAATCTCGAGTGATAACTCAACAAGTCCTTTCATCTCGCCATTCTCATAACACGGCGATTGATAAATCAATTTTTTGATTCCGTTCTTTTCAATTGTGTAAACATTTGGTTTCTTTTCATTCATTATCTTTTTTATTATTTCATTCGATGCATTGGTATGGCATTCAAATAAATTTTTTCCAATCAAAGCATAACCACCGTCATCGGCAAATGTGGAAGCTGCTTTTTCGTTCATCTCCGTAACGATTCCATTATTATCACACAATAAAATTGACGCGGGAAATTCTTTTGTCCAATCCATTTGTTCTCCAATTATTCTTTCTGAAATAAAGCGCTAATGCTTCCTTTAATTTTTGGTCTTTCAATTACTTTTAAATTATTCTGTCCGGCAATTGAAATTGTCTTCTTAAAATCATCTTCAGATACATGTCCGGCCGGTTCAGAAATGAGTAAATAACCTTTTCTTTTTATTGTGCCGGAAACTTCTTTCATAAAAGGAACTGGATCAGGAACCTCATGAACCATTGCAAAAGCAAGAACAAAATCTAATTTTTCTTTTAGATCATCAAGTCCGAGAGATTCTTGATTGCACAAACGCGTTTCAATCCTTTCCAATAAATTAACTTTTCCGGCGCGCTTCTTTAAAACATCGAGCATCTTTTCCTGCATATCAACGCAAATTACTTTTCCATTTGCACCCACTAACTTTGCAAGCTCCAAACTGAAATAACCCATAGCGCATCCCACATCCATTACTTTCATTCCATCCTTAATGTACGGACTTAGAATCTTATTCGGATTTTGAAATAATTTTCTTATCGGACTTAATAATAAATAACCGATCCAGACCGGACAAACACGTTCTGACATTTTATCCTCGTTATAAATGAAAAAAATATTTGCGCTTAATCAGACGTTTGAAATAATTAGCAGTTGCCTAAGAGTGAATTATTATTCGGACAGCTTTGACAGAGCAATCCGCAGTATGAAATTATTTCGATCATAATTTTGTAATTGTTATTTTATAATTACACAAATGTCACACTGAAAAACGCTGTCCGTGTTAAGCGGTGTGTTGTGTGTTTAATATTATTCTTTATTTTTTTCAGAATCATCAATAGTATAAGCATCACTACTAGAAAACATGGCTCTATTTTCAAATTCCATAATGTTTTCCTCATATTTAGGATCGTATGGAGGATTACTAGGAATAAGATTATGTTTTGTAGAGTAAACTAATGTGCTGAAATATGGTAACCATTCATCAACTGTCTGTAATTTTAAATCATAAGAAATAATTTTAGTCGAATTTTTTGCTTCTGTAGGAAAGTGATAATAAATTTTACCGATTTCTGAATCAACACATTTAGCATTTTCACAAGAGAGCACACCGAGTTTTCCAAGCGAATTATCTAAATATAGAAATATATCTCTATCATCTTCTTCTAGACCAATATGAATACCATTTATGAATCTTTTTAATATGGGATAACATAATAATTGCAACATTTCCGCTACTGCAACAAATTTCCGAGCTTCTTCAAAACTAATTTTTTGATACTCATGTTCGATAATGTTTCTTTCTTCATTTAAACTCTTTATTAAAATTGTTGGGAAGAATTCTGACTTTTCGATAATATCCAATTTTTGAGGAAATGATCTTGAAGAAAAATTATGAGATAAACCAGTAATTTCTAGAAGGGAATCAATCAATAAATGAACTGCCCGTTTAGCATTTCCAATTGCATTAATCGATCCATGCACATCTTTTGAAATCAAATCTGCTTTTGCATAAAGAATATATTCTATCGGATCAATACCTTTCGGATTTACTGATAGCATAGATAAATAATGAATATCTGAAGCGATATAACGCAGTTTATTTCTTGGTGGAGAATTTAGAAAAGGATCTTTGTTTTTTGATATATATTTTTCAAACTGTATCATAAAATTTACTTGTATATTTCTTGGCACATAACTATTAATCAACCCATCAATGTTATTATTCACAACATTTTAATAAAACAATTTAGAAACTAGAAAAACAATTCAAAACTCAGCGAGTAATTTCTTATCGGTGCAATGTTGCCGATGAACTCAACGTAATTATAATTAAAAATGTTTTTGGCATTTAAATATATTTTTGCCGGAACAGTGTTGAAAAGAAAATTATATCCAATACTTATATCAGTAACATAAATTGGAACGCGTTTATCGCCATCAACAACTAAAGAGATCGGCGGTTGAGTAATAAGATCATCAATTTCATCAACTCTGCTCGCATATCTAAAATTAATTCCGAAGTCGAAAGGATTTGGCGTAAACCTAACTTGAGCATTAAAAGTATGGCGCGGTCTGTATTTCAAATATTTATCATCAGCTAAATTTTTTGCGTTCATAAAATTATAACCAAGATTTATTGAAACAAGATCGGGGATTAAATAAAAATTAGAACCAATCTCCAAACCTTGTATCCGCGCTTCGGGCAAATTAATAAATTGTATCTCTGCATTTTTGGTTAGGTTGGCTTCGATATAATTTTTGTAATTGGTTTGATACAAAGAGAGATCAATAGAAAAAGTTTTATACGGCTGGTAATTACAACCGATCTCAAATGATAAACTTGTCTCGGCAGTGAGATCAGTATTTCCTTTGATATTGAAACCTCCTCCAACTGCAGCAGTAGTAAAAACCTCAGACGGAGTCGGTGCCCGAAAACCGGTTCCTAACGATCCGCGTAGTATAAAATCATTTGTGAGTTTATAGTTTAAGCCGATCTTAGGTGTAATTGCATTTGCATTATTAACAGAATCCATCTTCATGTAATCATAACGCAGACCGATAGTTGCAATTAAATTTGTTATTCCCTTGTATTCTAATTGGGAAAAAACACCGGCTCCAAAGAAATTCGGATTCTTGAAAATGTTGGAAATGATTTTTGAATATGATGCTTCAACTCCGGAAGTAAGAATAAACTCGTTTGATAAAATCATGTTTGCGAGCAGCTCATTTCTAAATAAATTTGCTGTTGAAGTTGTAAGTTCAATTCCCCGTCCGTCAAATTTTGTATAGTAATAGCTCGATTTTAATTCAGCGAATATCTTTTTATTAAAACTGTGATGATAAATTAATCCGGTAAATAAACGGTTTGATTCTACTGTGTTGCCGTTATCTTCGTCTTTGGGAACAAGTGCATTGCGTGAATCTTTCCAATAAAGAAAATTGCCGCGCATCATATTTAGATAATCGGCAAAAAATGTTAAATGATTTTCTGAATTGAAATCGTAATTCAATTTTATGTAACCGAGATAACGTTTGGCATAATCACTTTGGCGATAACTCATATTATCAAATTTCTTAAAAGAAAAAGTATAACCAAGTTTATCAACAGATCCTGAGTGAGTGAGTTCTACTCCGTAAAAATTACACATACTGTTATTCCACTTCCAGAAATCATATGCTGGATTATCATATACTCCAAAGTAAGTGCTAAAATGTGTGATCGGATTTTTCACAGAGGATTTTGTGATGATATTTATTACACCGCCAATTGCAGATGAACCATAGAGCGAACTTGCTGGACCTTTAATAATTTCTATCCGTTCAATATCAGCTGTCGGAATTAATTCCCAAGTAATATCGCCAGTGTCGCCGGAATACATCGGGATACCATTTACAGCAACCAACACGCGCGCGCCTGTGCCTTTACTATATCCGCTTGAACCACGAATGCTTGGCTGTTCCAAATTTAATTGTACACCAGGAACGTTTCGCAACATATCATCAAACGTTATAAAATTATTACGGGATATAAAATCGGGAGAAAGAATTGTTGTGCTAACAGCTAAGTCTTGAACCCTTTGTTCATACTTACCGGCACTTACAATGATCTGATCGGTTTGTATCGCTTCTTCAATCAGAACAATTGTTATTGGTTTGTAATCAGAATTGAAATCAACGGTGAATTTTTTTTTCGCATAACCTATCATTGAAACTTCAAGTGTATAAACTCCAAAAGGAAGATTTCTAATTTCAAAACTTCCATCTCTAAAAGACGCAGCACCAAATTGAGTACCCGAGACTAGAATGTTTACACCTTCAAGCAGTTCATTTTTATCTGAAATAATTTTTCCCTTTAAGGAAGAATTCTGTGCAAAGTTAGCTATGGATGAGATTAATATTATAGCAATTAAAAATTTTTTCATTTTTTTCTCACTTTTCCTTTTTGAATTTCAAATTAAAAAATCTAAAATCCAAAACTACATTGGCGGCTGCGGCGGCGGATTATTAAAATCAACATTAATATCAATTCCGTGTGTCATTGCGCCATCTTGAATTGTCATTGTTCCGGGTTTTGATTGATCATTTCCAATGCAATAAACTCCGACAATGAACCAATCTTTTCTATCTAGAGAAATAGATTCTTTTTTTGATTGAGCGACAACAACATAACTAAATTGACCAGCGGCTATAGTAAATAAAGATGAAAAACTATTGACGTCCGAGCTGTATATATATTCTGGCGAATTATTGGGGATAGGTCCCACAACAAAACTCAAATTAGGTAATCCAAAATCCTGCCCATTTACTAACTGATTTTTAAATACAACTAGCATTGTCTGTTTAACACTGTCAGGCCATGCGCCAACGAAAGTAATCGTTCCCCTAAAGCCGGTTTGCCCTATTACTACTTTTTCCGGTTCCGGTTCAATTCCCTTATCGCAGCCGGTTATGAAATAGACCGAGAAACAAATGATCATTAAGAAAATAAATGTACGCATAGAATTTATCCATTCTTCTTACACGTGTAATATAATGGAACTATCTGAACATTTCACCTGACTTTTTCAAAATAGATAAGAGGAAAATAATTTTTATTTTGAGTAGATTTTTAAGGACTCAATTTATATTGTGCTTTATAATTTATTTATTGGTTGGTTTTAAATGTGAAAAAACCTATCCACCGTATAACAAACGATAAAAGATTCACCAACAATAAACAGAGGGAAAAAAAATGAAGAAATATTTAATTATCATTATTGCAATTGCGTTTATGTTACCGACTTTTGCGCAGCAGGAAAAGGATCACGAAGTTACTTCAGAGGTAAAAGAACTTACAGAATTCCATGATGTTATTTATCAGATTTGGCACACCGGCTGGCCTCAGAAAGATATTAAGCTTTTGGTTTCACTTACTCCTGATGTTGAAAAAGGGTATGACAAAATTAGAAAAGCTGAATTATCAGGAATTCTTCGCGATAAGAAATCGAAATGGGAAGATGGGTTAAAGAAGTTTAGAATTATTGTTGAAATGTATAAAGTCGCAGTAGCTAAAAAAGATTCTGTCTGGATATTAAATGCTGCCGAGAAACTTCATTCACAATATGAAGCTCTTGTTAGAATAGTAAAACCGGTTTTAAAGGAAGTTGATGCATTCCATCAAGAACTTTATATACTTTATCATTATAGCATGCCGAATTATGATTACATGAAAGTTCAAAAATCTACCGTAGTGTTGAAAGCAAAAATGAAAGATCTTATGAAAGCTGAATTATCGGAGCGAATGAATGCTAAAAAAGATGCATTTGAAAAATGCAAGGCGGAATTGAATACTGCTGTTGATAAGTTAAATGAAGTTATTGTAAAAGGCGATGATAAGAACGCAATTAATGTAGCTGTTGATGCAGTTCATTCCAAATATCAAGAATTAGAAAAAGTTTTTGATTAACTCAGTGACTGTAGCGCAGATTTCTAATCTGCGCTACTTTTTTAATGATTGTTTTCGCATTCGCAGTTCTTACCGGTCTTAGCTTTTTCAAATACCTCTCTCCCTTCCTTAAAAGAAAAATAAGCTATTAATAATGCCCCGGCAGAATCAATCCCGCCAAATCCCGTTAACTCATAACATATACTTGTCGCAAGAAGAATAATTGAAAGATAGAGACAGGTTTTTGTGCAATTTGCATCAGCGATTAATGCTTTAGAGTTAAGCGCTCTTCCAACTTTCATTTTGAAAAATATTAATGCAGACATTGTGATTATCGAAATAAGAGAAATCACAATTCCCCAAAACGTTGTTTCGGGTTTATGGTTGATATAAATATTGAAGATTGCTGTTGTAACCAAACCTGCTACTAAAATATAGAATGCTGTTCCGGTAATTCTTAAAGCGGTTTTTTCGAACTCATCCCGTTCTTCATCCTTATTTTTTATTCTTATCAGCATGTGCCATATGCCGATACCGGAGATGACTTCCACAAAAGAATCTAGACCAAAACCAAAAAGAGAAATGGTTTCGTCCTGCATCCCGAAGTAAACGGAAATCAATCCTTCTATGAGATTATAAAATACAGTAATGATTGCAAGTATAACTGCATACTTATATAAAATTGTTTTATCTGTTTTCAATTAAGCCGGTTGCTCTTTCCTTGATTTAAGATGAAGTAGAATATTGCATTAAAGAACTTAAAAAGAACGACATAAAAAGAATGACGGCAATAATGCTCAATACTATGAGTACTAATTGTATAATAATTAGGATTTTGACAATACGGAAATATTTTCCTTGTGATTCAAAACCCAAACGAAGCGCAGCAGCGTTGTTGGTAGTTTTAAAAATTAAAAATTGATCTGCTGCCTCTCGAATCCGTATTCCGATAAAAATCATTGGCACACCGATTATCGCACCGATGATAGTTAAACAATTAATTGTGCCGTAAATGATTGTAAACATTCCCACGAATCTCATATCCTTTGTCATTGATTCAAATGCATACTGAAAAGGGCTTGGCGGTTTAATTGTGGTATTGGAATCCGGATTTAATTCATCAAGGTGTTCCATAACAATTCTCCAATTTAAATTAAAGACCGGTTAAGAATAAAAATGAAAAAATGTGGAGCTGAAGGGATTCGAACCCTCGACCTATTCGTTGCGAACGAATCGCTCTCCCAACTGAGCTACAGCCCCAATAATATACATTTTAATTTCGGTGTTTTTAATTAACTATTCAACTTATAAATAAAAAAGCCAGATGTTACTCTGGCTTTACCAAAACATTGTGCAAAATTATTTTGCCAATTAGCTCTTTCTTATTTTCTTTTTATAGCAAAACCTGTTACTTGATAACCTGGAACTGATAACACTCCATTTTGTGAATATATAATATCTGCAGTAAATTTTATTACAGCATTTGCGCCCATTTTTACTGCTATGTTATACATTTCTTCAATAACATCAGATGGACTAACTTTTTCAACTAGCCAAGATTTGCCTTCGGCATAAACTATAAAATAACCGTCAGATGATGATGCTCCCAATGATTTCTTAACACCCGGAATTATTGATGCTTTTAATAACCCAATCCCTTCATATTCTCCATTATATGTTTCAGTCGTAAAAAGAAATCTTTTTGCAGCATATTGAGAAAAATCAAATCCGGTAACAAGAACTGAACGTTGAATTTCTTCGATTGTAGAACAAGCTGTAGTTATTAATAAAGCAAAAAAGAAGAAATATTTTTTTCATCCCTCCCTCAATTTTATGTTTATTAAAAACTAACAAAGAAATATCATTCAATCAAAATCAATTATAACCCAAAGTCTTTTGATATTAATTATTGAGCAATTTTGTTGCATTTTCTTATTGACCATAAAAATATATTCCCTTATTTTTTAATCGGTTTAGTAAAACGTTTCCGTTTATAAAACAGTATACTCCAGCCGAGTATTAGACCTTTCCATTACTGATATTATATTTTAAAAATTTAATGGAGGTTGTTATGAAAAGAATTTCTTTTCTTCTTTTCCCTTTACTGCTTTTATCCTTTTTTGTTTTCAGTTGTGATACAGCTCCAACTAATGTAAATCAAGATGTCACCCAACCTGTAAACCAGAAGATATCGCTTGCTAAAAAAGGTGACTGTACTACTATTCAGTCTGGTACATTACTTGCCTCTGATGGCTCTGTAATTAAAACTGGATATGACAAATGGGGTTACAACTATCAGGCGATGATGTTTAATGGCAAGTACTGTGATTCTTATAGAAATGCTGATTGGTGTCAAGAGTGGAAAGATGTTAACCTACAAATGAATTGGAATGAAGCATGGCTCTCTAATAAAGATTGCGACGGTGACGGATTGTTAGATCGGCATTTTGGTTTTGCCAGTTATAGAGGTTCAGGTGCATGGATAACAAATCATCAATCAGGTACATATATTTGGGATGGTAAAACATATAAATGGTCAGATTTTGTAAAGATAATAGCAGTTCCTCTTAATGCTAATCTAGTTGGTGGAGTATGGTATAATGCTGATGGGACTGAAATTGGACCATCTATTTGGGGAGATTTTGCAATCATTCAAGAAGTATATAATGATTCAGGTACTGGTGACCACGGACTACTTTATAAGAGTCCTGACCATGCAGGTTTTGGTGGATGGTAATATTTTTAAGGGGAAATAAGAAACAACAAACTTGTTTCCCCTTTTTCTCTAATATTATTTTTTGATGTATCTTGGTGTAAGTTGTTTAACAAGTTTATTGATGCTCTTAAATCTTCGGTTCTAAGTAGAATAAAAAAAGCCAGAGGTTAGTCTGGCTTCTTAAATTTACCATTTAAGAAAAATCACTTCAACAAAATCATCTTCTTGGTTTGAGTGAAATCTCCAGCTTGTATTTTGTAAAAATAGACTCCATTCGGTAAGTCCGAAGTATCAAAATTAACCGAGTACGTTGATGCTGATAATTGCTTATTAACTAATTCAGCAATCTTTTCACCAACGGTATTATAAACATGAAGACTTACAAAAACCTCTTCTGGAATACTAAATTGAATTACTGTACTTGGATTAAAAGGATTGGGGTAATTTTGAAATAAGAAATAATTAGTAGGGATTTCATTTTCCTTATTATCAATCGATGACATAATAGGTCCCCAAACACCAGAACAAATTGTACCATACATATTAGCACTATAAGTACCTGAAACTTCGTTGCCAGACTGATTAAAAGTACCAATGATGGTCATTGTTTGACTTGTTCCAAGTGAGGTGACTATCGAGAATATTCTATCTGTTATGGCCCAACCACCAGTTCTCATACTGTGTATTGAGCCTGAAACATATGTTACACCATCGCAATGGAAGTTTGACCATGTGTAAATAATATCCGATATACACATTCCCCCGCATGCAACAGTAATAACAAATTGACCAAAACCGGTAGGGACAGTCCAATCACCAGTTCTTGGCTGAGCAATATTTTTTTCAAATCCGTAAAGCTGTAAAATGATTAATACGACGCAGCATTTCTTCAAAAATTGTTTTAGTGTTTTCATAGCTTTCTCCTTTACACAATTACAAAACATTACAATAAGAATTGTTTTGTTAGTTGATAATATTTCAAAATATCAACTGAATGTTTTGATTAAGGTTTACCTTGGGAGAAGCACAAATGAGGGAAGAGAGAATTGTTCTTAGAACATCAGAACGTTTCGCTCAAGGTTGAAATTATTTTACAATAAAAGTTATGTAATTGTTATTTCAAAATAAAGTATAGTGCTTTGTATATATTCAAACCTAGTTGAAATTTGATAAAAGAAAAAAAGAGAGACTCCAATAGAAATATTAAATTGTTATTGCAGACAACAAAAAACTAAAAGGAAACACTCGGGAGGAAGGATAGTAAAATGGGAAAAGAAAGTCTTGATCTTGGAAGAAAGATAAGTTACATTTTATACAGATTTCGGATGATAGTTTTCAAAATCACTTGAAAATTATACTAATCTGAAAAGGAGGATTGCTATGAAAAAGGCGATTGCTCTGTTAACACTTACCATTTTCTCGTTTGTTTCCATCAATAGTTCAGAATCAATTTCTATTAAGTCATCTTCAGATTTAATAATTCAAACCGCTAAAACGCAGATCAACGCTGGCCATGATTTAATTGAAGGCTATAACAAACTAATTAGCGATAAAAATTTGAAGAGCGGACTTCACACAATATTGAAAAGTGCAAATGGAACTATGTATTGTGTAAAGCTAAAGGATGGTAAGGTTGATAAGTTAATTGTTACTTCAAGCGAAGGGAATCAGATTAAACCAAAAATTATTAAAAGTAGCGGCAAAAACAATCAGTGCACGGTTTGTGCTGCTATATCTAAAAAGCCGCTTATTGAAGAATGTTGGGAATGGTTTTGCAACTAGGCAGTGCGATGCTATTTAATTTGATTTACCTTTTGGGTTGAGATAAGTGTTTTGAATTATTTGTTATCTGATCGGCAGAGATTTCAAAACTTGAGGGGATTTATTGCTCATCAGCAAAGATAAAATCCTTTACTTAAAAAAATTTTTGTTTGAATACAGACCCACCATCTTAGAATTGTTTCCTTTTTCTTTTCAATAAATCTCCATATATCATTTGACCGATCACCGCATTCTTTATTAGATTAAATAAAGAAAATCAAAAAGAAAGGAATTAAAAATGGAATACACATTTCTTGGTAGAACCGGATTAAAGGTTAGCAAAATTTGTCTTGGCACAATGAACTTTGGTCCTTACACAAACGAGAATGATAGTTTTAGTATTATGAACAAAGCGTTGGAACTGGGAATTAATTTTTTCGATACTGCAAATGTTTACGGTGCAATGTGGGATCCAAACGGAGTCGGCAACACGGAAAAAATAATCGGGCGGTGGTTGGCGGAGGATAAATCCCGCCGAAATAAAATTGTGCTAGCAACAAAAGTTTACGGTAGTATGGGTAAGGCGTCCAATGAATCAAAACTTTCTGCGTATCATATTCGTAAAGCATGTGAAGACAGCTTAAAACGATTGCAAACCGACCACATTGATCTTTATCAAATGCATCACATTGACCGCGACACACCGTGGACGGAAATCTATCAAGCGATGGAACAACTTGTGCGAGAAGGAAAGATCACTTATATGGGAAGCAGTAACTTTGCCGCTTGGAATATTGCAGAAGCTCGGATGATTGCAGATCAAAGAAATTTTTTAGGAATTGTTTCCGAGCAAAGTATCTACAGTTTACGGAATCGCCATATCGAATTAGAAGTTATTCCTGCTTGTAAACATTTTGGCGTTGGATTAATTCCATGGAGTCCAATGGGCGGCGGAATCTTATGCGGCGTACTTGAAAAAGTAAAAGAAGGCAGAAGAACAGGGGAACCGTTACAAAAATCAGCCGAGAAACTTCGTCCGCAAATTCAAGCTTATGAAAATTTATGCAAAGAGATCGGACAAAAACCGGCTGATGTTGCTCTTGCATGGGTTCTTAATAATCCGGTTGTAACTTCACCAATAGTTGGACCAAGAACGATTCAGCAATTAGAAGAAAACATAAATGTGTTGGAATTAAAATTAACCGATGAAACTCTAAAAAAATTAGATGAGATTTGGCCGGGTCCCGGCAATCAAGCACCGGAAGCATATGCGTGGTAAAGCAGCTATCGGCAGTCAGCTGTCGGCTTTCACTTTTTAACATTTATTAAATTGGTTGGAGTAAATTATTTTTTTAATTTTTAGTCAAGAGTCTCACAAATGAATTTGGAGAATAAATGAAATATCAAAAGGTAATTCTGATTCTACTTCTTGCAGTAGTTGGATTTGTGTTTAACTTTTCCAACATAGATGCACAAAAGAAAAAACTTACCTACAAACAAGTTTATGAAAGCAGTGGAATGCGTGGAATGGGTATGATGCGCGGCGGTTCTCTCGGCTGGGTTGATGAAAATAATTATCTTGAGATGAAAGCCGATCCGGCAAAATCCGGTTCCCGACCAATGCTGATGAAGACTAATGTTGAAGACGGTAAATCGGAAATCTACATTGATAACAGCGGTGTTCAATTGCCGGAAGGATTTTCACTGGATCGTCCTCTTGGAGTGACAAAAGATTATAACTATTATCTAATCAATCAAAAAAACAATCTTTACTACTACTCTCGCCCGGATAATACATTCAAACAATTAACTAAAGATGATGCAGAAGAAAAAGTCGCAAAACTTTCTCCCGATGGTAAAAAAGTGGCTTATGTAAAAAATTATAATCTTTATGTATTTGATGTTGAGAACGATAAAGAAATACAATTAACTAATGATGGCGGCGGATTGATTTACAACGGCTGGGCATCATGGGTTTATATGGAAGAAATTTTAGGACGAGCTACTCAATACTTGGCATTCTGGTGGTCGCCGAAAAGTGATAAGATCGCATTCTTGCGATTCGACGATAATCCTGTTCCGGAATTTCCGATCTTTCGTTCAGACGGGCAACATGGCGATCTCGAAAAACAGCGCTATCCAAAAGCAGGTGATCCGAATCCCTATGTAAAGTTTGGAATAGTAAACCTGCCTACCGGACAGGCAGGCGTTGCTGATGGAAAAGTTACATGGGCAGATTTTGATGAGAAAGCAGACCAGTACATTGCGTGGCCTACGTGGACAAAAGACAATAAGCTAACAGTTCAATGGATGAATCGCGCACAAGACAACATAATTCTTTACTGGATTGATACAAACACAGGCAAGAAAACAGAACTCTACAATGAAAAACAAAAAGAGTGGGTTGAATGGTTTGAAGATCTTTACTTTTTTGAAAACGGTAGCGGGTTCTTATTACGTTCTAATATAGATGGCTGGGATCACCTTTATTATTATGATCTAAAAGGAAAGTTAATTAAGAGATTAACTCAAGGGGACTGGCAGGTGAACGATATCTTATTCGTTGATGAATCAAATAAAAAAGTTTACTTCCATAGCCCGATGAAAAATAGTACAGATAAATATCTTTGTGTTGTAGGATTGGATGGAACTGGATTGAAACAATTAACAACTTTCCCGGGAACGCATACCTGTTCTGTTTCCCCCAAAGGAAAATACTATATAGATTCTTACAGCAATATTACTACTCCTTCCAAAACAGAACTTTACAAGATGGATGGAAAATTAATCCGCACTATTAACGATTCAAAGAATACTCAGTATGATGATTATGATCTTGCAAAAGCTGAACTGTTTACAATTCCATCTGGCGATGGTTACAATTTACCGGCTATGTGGTATTTGCCCGCGGATTTTGATCTGAATAAAAAATATGCGGTTATATTTAACGAATACGGAGGACCGAACTCTGCTTCAGTTAGAAACTCGTTTGCATTTGGTTTATCACAAAGTTATATGGCGCAAAATGGTATTATCTCTATTTCTGTTGATCACCGCGGCAGCGGGCATTTTGGTAAGAAGGGTGTTGCATTAATGCACCGTAATCTCGGCAAGTGGGAAATGAATGATTATGCCGCAGCCGTTAAATGGTTGAAGACAAAATCTTTTATTGATAGTACAAGGATTGGAATTACTGGCGGTAGTTACGGCGGTTATGTTGCTGCACTTGCTTTAACAAAAGATGCTGATTATTTCACTCATGGAATTGCTGAGTATGGCGTAATGGACTGGAAACTTTATGACAATGTTTACACTGAACGTTATATGGACACTCCTGCTGAAAATCCCGATGGATATAAAGCCGGTTCTGTTTTGAGCTATGTTGATAAATTTAAAGGTAAGATGCTTATTACACACGGCACGATGGATGATAACGTCCACATGCAAAACTCAATTCAATTTATTACCGAATTACAGAAACAAAATAAAGATTTTGAAATGATGCTTTACCCAAATTTCAGACACGGTGTAGGAATGCCTCACGCTACTCGTGAACGTGTTAAGTTCTGGTTTAGATATTTACTTGGAAGAGAATTAGATGTGAATAAAGATTAATAAAATTTTCTTGATCATGCTCATTTTTTTTAACCAGATCAAGGGCATGAGCAAGAGTTTGAAAGAGAATAATGAACGAGTATAATACTAATCCTAAAGATTATCATCCGCGGATGCACAGCGCAGAACATCTTCTTAATGGAACAATGGATAAAATGTTTCAAAGAGGAAGGGCATTTAGTGCGCACATCGAAAAGAAAAAATCTAAATGTGATTACCATTTTGACCGTGATTTAACTGCACAGGAAATCCAAACGATTGAAGAAATAATCAACAAACAAATTGCATTAGATCTTCCGGTCAAAGAAAGTTTCATTAGTCGTGATGAAGCTGTGGGTAGATTTAATCTTTCACGTTTGCCGGATGAAGCAGGAGAGAATCTTCGCGTTATCAGTATTGGAGAGTATGATAATTGTTTATGCAGCGGGCCGCATGTAACATCAACAAAAGAAATCGGAATATTCAAAATCATTTCAACAAATTTTGAAAACGGAATTCTTCGGGTAAGATTTAAATTACAGGGGACAGCATGAGAATAATTTTTCTAATCGTTCTCTTTGTCTCTTCGATTATAATTAATGCTCAACCGCTTTCTGAAAAAAACCGCTCTGCAATATTACAAATTCTAGAAAAACAGCGCATAAATTGGAATGAAGGAAACATTAATGCGTACATGGAAGGTTACTGGAAATCCGATTATCTGCGGTTCATCGGCAAGAGTGGAATTACTTACGGATGGAAAGCAACACTTGAGAGATATAAAAAAACTTATCCCGATAAAGAAGCAATGGGCACTTTGAAATTTGAAGTTATTACGCTTGAAGCAATTAACGCCACAACTGCCTTTATGATTGGTAAATGGGGACTGGAACGTAAAAGAGATTCCGTTAGCGGCCATTTTACTTTGATTTGGAAGAAAATTAATGATAAATGGCTAATCACAACCGATCATTCATCGTAAGTCTATCACTACTTCTCAAAATTTATTCTATCAATTATTTGAAAAATCATTTTTAAGATATAATTTTGCCTGTTCAATTTTTGGAGTTATTCATGCCCGAAGAACTTTACGTTAATATTAAATTCAAGAACCGTAAAACCGGTGAATTAAAAGACGGATATATTCACGTTCCCAATGTTGAAAAATATTCCAATGGTCTAAAAAAATATTTTGATGTTCACCAATTCAGAATTTGCGAGAAGAGAGTTGTAAGCAAAGAGGAATATGAAAAGAAAGGCAAAGCTTAAATTGATTCAACCGTTATCCGAAAAGACATTAAAATTCATTCCTAAAATTTTCGTTCTTAGTTATGTAATATTTTCATTGCTTACACTAACTAATTGTATCAAACAACACAATAACGACAATATATCCTACGATCAATTTGTTCAGAGAAATCAAGAGACCGCACAGCAGTTAATTCAACAAAACAACGCAGAACTTTTTGATTGCAAGCAAATAGATTTTATTTTGAATAAAAGTGTAATTGCCGATTCAACAATCATCGGTACATTTAAAAGAAGAGGAAATTATTTTTTAAAAGCATTGATCAATAATTCTTGCGGTAAAAATATTTACACAACATTAACTTGTTCCGAAGAAGTTATTGAACGTTACAACAGTATAAAATCAAATCATGTTTTTCTTGCTGCAAAAATCACAAAGATCGAAAAATTAAATTTTATATCTGAAGCCGATTCACTCGATGGAAAGTCAACATTTATCCGCGGAAATAATGCTGTTTTTTTAACCGGCGAGTGTCTTGCGTTGGCAGAAATTCCAATTTATTCCCGCCAGTAGCAAATTAAAATTTCATTTTAAACTTGCAATCCAATCGTTTATAAAAGACGCAACTTCTTCCCAATTTTTCTGTCCGCATATATAATGTGTCCTACCTGCAAACTCCTTGAAATCAATTTTACTCTTCTTGTCTTGGTATGCTTCAAAGTTTTTCTTATTGAGAGAAGAAGGAATGATATTGTCTTTCTCGCCCGCAATAAACAATAACGGATTATGCGGTTTTTTGAAATTAATTTTACCGTCATTCATTATGCTGCTTCGCGGTATGTTTCTGCTTTCTGGAACTACAAAATTATTGTATTCAATTTCTGTTTGTTCCATTGTCATTGTATTACAAAAAGCGTAGTGGAACCATTTTACTGTTGGAAAACAAACTGAATTTCCTTTGATGGGATTTATGGTTGGTAGATTTGCTTTTATAAAACTCCATTTAAAACTAAAAATTCCCTTTGGCGGTGCAGTATCAATACAAATTCCCGCAACTCCTTTGTTCATTTCAATTAGTTTTTGAACTGCAAGTCCACCCATTGAATGCCCAATAAGAATTGGTTTCTCCGGTAACTTGTCAATGAATGAAACGAGATTGTTTATAGTTTGTCCAAAAGAAAGTTTACCCAAGTTTGAATTAATGTTGGATCGTAAGTCGAAAGGTTTGCCTTCGTGATATGCGTATGCAGGCGAATAACACTTGTAACCTTTTGCTTCATAAAATTTTATCCAATTAGTCCAACTTAAGGGATTCATAAAAAGTCCGTGAACGAACACGATTATTTTGCTTGTTATTTTATTATTCATATTTATTCCGATTGTCAATTGAAATATTTGAGTTGTAAAAAAGTAAAAAAAATAGTTTCAAATTTTGCACAGCAGTATAAATGCATGTGGCTAATTTGTAAAACAAGATCAAAAGTTTTTTCGTTCCATTGGAATTACAATTGCTTTCAACTCAGTATCAATTATTTTTTTCTACTTTTAAATTATCGGATTGTATTTTTGAAGCGTTGTGCGACACTAGCAGCATGCTCTCCAAGAGAACGTGCTTCCATAAGCCCCTTCTCGTCAACCGGATCTAAAGCAGAAGCTCCCGGCAATCCAAATGGTCCTTCAGTCGGACCTACGAGAATCATTCCTGCATTCATCATCGCAATTACTAATGAGTGAATTACATTTTCTTTTCCGCCGGTTTGACTTCCGCCAGTTGAAAATGCACCGCCGACTTTATTGACGAGAGAAATTTTATACTTTAGCCACCAATCGTCAATAAATAATTTCATTTGACCAGCCATGTTTCCATAATAAGTTGGCGAACCTAATAAAATTGCGTCGGCATGTTTGAGTTCTGTTTCTGTAACCTTATCTATAGTTCTCGTAATTACATTTACTCCAGGTATCTTCTGTGCCCCTTCAGCAACAGCTTTAGCCATCTTTTCTGTGTTGCCTGTGAATGAATAATAAACTATTAGAATTGAAACCTCGGGACGTTTAGCAGAATCAGCATCGCAGTATGTAACAGGATCAAGCTTAGAAGTAGTTGCATAGAGAGAATGTGATTTAGACAAAAATAATAATGCAATTATAAAAATTGGATAACGGACTAGGTCAAAAATTTTTCGAACTGATTTATAGTGACTATACATTTTATTCCTCCATCATTGAATGATATAAAATGCGTTTATCTACACTGATTAACAACTAAAAAGTTATGCAGCTTATAAAAAAAGGACGACCAATATGATCGTCCCGTTTAGAGCTAATTACTAAGTACTAAATACTATTTTTTCAATTCCGGCATCCTTCCCGGTGTCCAGGGTACATTGAGTTTATCCATTTCAGATTCAATTGCTTTCAAATCTACATCAATTATCTTTTTCAACTTTTCAATTATCGGTTGAATCTCTTCATACAAAGTTTCGTAAGCTACTTTCTGATTCTTCGTTAAGTTTGTTGTTGTGTTGTAAGATGTGAAGAGCATTGTCGAAAGTCTTGAGTTCAAAGTTACCTGAGCCGGTGGGTTTTCTTCTGCGCTTGCACCTCTTCCTTCCATTCCTCGTATTGTTATTAATATTTTATCAAGATCATCTGAAACTTGATTTGCTTTAGTCAGCAATTCAAATGGTGCTGCAGCAGAATTATTCAATGCCTGCTTGATTGATTCAGTTCTCTTTACTAAATCTTCTGCAACTCTTTGAGCACCGTATGCAGTTCTGGCTAACTCTGAAGCTTTCTTTTGGAATGCAACTAACTCAGAACGGTCTTTAGCTGGTATTGTTGTGTTATTAAGAGGAACAACATTAAACTCAGTCGGTGCAAACAATTCTTTTTCTTGATTTCTTACAACCATTGATAAAGAAATTTTATATTTACCCGGCATGGCCAAAATTCCGCTGCCGCTGCTTCGTCTTCTGCCGCTTACCGCGGATGAAACCGGTTCAAATTTATCTACAACAATTGGAGATGTGCTTTCGTAACGAAGATCCCAGTTGATACGATTAATTCCGCTTCCGGCAGATTTTGTTATTTTTCTTACAACCAAACCGGTCTCATCCATAATTTTGAAAATAAGGTATGAATCTTTTTCAAGTTCTTCTTCATGCAATGCATCAAGAGATGGTTGAGGAATTGGTTTTCCATCTTTGAATAATGCTTTCTCTTTTTGTTTACGTTCTGCTTTTAATGTTTTGGGAACATCTTTAATATAATATGTAAACGTTGCACCGTATTCTGGATTTGGTGCTCTAAAATAATTTGAACCCTGCGCACCGTGTCCGCCGCTTGGAATATACATCAATGCATCTTTGATCGGGAAGAGATAAGCATCTTTATCTAAAAGTTCTTTGCTAACAGTCCGTAATGGCGAGTAATCGTCTAACACATAAAATCCTCTTCCGAATGTTGCAACAACTAAATCTTTTTCCCTTTCTTGAATTGTTATATCAGGAATCTTTACAAGAGGAATTCCAGCTTTTAGCTGAATCCACTTTTCACCGCCGTCAACCGTAAAGAAAACTCCCCACTCAGTTCCTACAAATAATAATTTTGAATTTATCGGGTCTTCAACAATTGTATTAACTGCACCATTTGCAGGAAGATTACTTGAAATTGATTCCCACGTCTTACCTTTATCATCACTCTTAATAACATAAGGTTTAAAATCATCCCGCTCATGATTGTTGAATGAAGCGTAAACTACATTCTCATCGAATCGCGAAGGAAGAATATCGCTGACAAGTGTGTATTTCGGAACGCCAGGAAAATCTTCGATCTTACGCCAAGTCTTTTGATCTTCTGTTACTTGAATCAATCCGTCGTCTGTCCCTGCGTATAAAAGATTTTCTTTCTTAATTGATTCAACAAGCGAAACGATCAATCCGAATTGTGATGTACTTACATCTTTTCCATCAGCGTCAATACTCCAATATTTTCCCATTACCTGAAATGTGTTACGGTCTGTTTTAGTTGTAAGATCATCACTAATTTCAGTCCATGAATCTCCACGGTCGTCACTTCTAAAAACTTTTTCTGCCGCAGTGTATAAACGAGTTGATGAATGCGGACTTAAAATTAAAGGAGTATCCCAATACCATTTAAAAGTTTTTTCTCCCTTAACAGGTTCCGGACGAATATCAATTGATTCACCGCTTTTTTTATCGAAGCGAGCCATTCCGCCATATTGTGATTCTGTATAAATTATGTCGGGATTAGTAGGATCAATAGCAATCCAGAAGCCATCTCCTCCTTGAGTTATAACCCAATCATCACTAATTACTCCGCTACCTCTTATAGAACGAGATGGTCCACCGAAACTATTATTGTCTTGAGTACCGCCATATATATTATAGAAAGGAAGATCATTATCAGTGTTAACTCTATAGAATTGTGTTACAGGTAAGTTGTTCTTAAAAAGAAAAGTCTTTCCGGAATCGAATGTTTCATAAACACCGCCGTCACCACCAATCATTATATGTTTAGTGTCTGTCGGATCAATCCACAATGCATGATCGTCAACATGTCGGTCGCTGTTGCCGAATGGCTTCCAAGTTTTTCCCGTATCTTCTGTGTATTGAGTTACAGTTTCTGTAGAATAAACTTTGTCAACATCTTTTGGGTCGCAATAAATTTCATTGTAGTATTGACCTTGCTCAGTGTGATCGCTCATTTTTTCCCACGATGCACCTCGATTAGCTGAACGGAAGAAGCCACCTTTTTTTTCCGCAGCTTCGACAATTAAATAAATTACGTCTGGGTTAACAGGAGAAATTGCAATTCCCATTCCGCCAAGATCAACCTTTGGTAAGCCGGACATAATTTTATCCCACGTTGCGCCTGCATCAGTTGATTTATAAACTGCAGACTCAGGACCACCGCCGATTTTTGTAAATATGTGTCTGCGTCTTTGTTCTGATGTTGCATATAAAACATTTGAGTCTCTCGGATCCATCACAATATTATTCACACCGGTGTTTTCACTGATGTTTAAAACTTTATTCCACGTCTTTCCGCCGTCGGTTGTTTTATAAAGACCGCGGTCGCCGCCCGGACCCCAAACGGATCCTTCCGCTGCAACATAAACTGTGTTTGGATTTTTCGGATCAACAACTATTCCACCGATCTGCCGTGAATCTTTTAAACCCATAAATTTCCAATTTTGTCCGCCGTCAATAGATTTGTACACACCAGTTCCGTAACCAAGCGCGCGCTGATGATTGTTTTCTCCCGTGCCGAGCCAAACAACATTTGAGTTTGTCGGATCAAGTACAACACAGCCCATTGAGTATGCTTGAACTGTATCTGCAAGTGCTTGCCAAGTAGTTCCATTGTTAATTGTTTTCCATAAACCGCCGCTTGCCGTTGCAACGTAATATTCACTGTGATTATTAGGATTAACTGTAAAGTCTGCAATTCTACCGGAAGTAAATGCAGGACCGACACTTCGGAATTTTAGACTACTGAAAGTGCCGCTTGTGAGTTTGTCTTTTTCTTTTTTAACATCTTTATCATCATCTTTCTCCTGCGCTACAACTAATGATTGCGCAATTAAAAGAATTAAAAAGAGACGCATTAATTTCATAACAACTCCGTGTTTTTATTGTGAAAATTAATATGTGCAAATAAATCAGAAGTGGGAAATAAAGGAGGATGATTTATTTTGTTGCTCATCAATAAAGATTATCTTCTTTGTTTGAATTGTGGCTAAACCTAAAAAAAATAATTGTCTAATTCTATTAATAATTTGTCCCCTAACATTTTTTAACTTTAAACTGCTTAAATAAAAAAACGCCCCGAAGGGCGTCTTTTCAATATAAATTATCGTTTCTCGTACGCGGGGTGTTTCGGATTCACAGGGGGATTCTTATCTAATAGTTTCATCACTTCTTGAATTCCTCTTTCAAGCTGAGGATCAACACCTTTTGCAAGCTGTGCAGGATCGTCTATCACTTCAATATCGGGATCCACGCCGTGTCCTTCCTTAAACCATTTTCCATCCGGGTCGTACATTCTAAATGTTGGAACAGTAATGGTCCCGCCGTCAATTAAACCTGGTGCACCGCTGATACCTATTAATCCTCCCCAAGTTCTTGTTCCAACGAGCGGACCTAATTTTGCTTTTCTAAAATAATCAGGGAATGCGTCGCCACCTGAGCCGCTCCATCCGTTTATCAACATAACTTTAGGACCGAAGTTTGCAAACGGAGGCCATTGCCATGTCATTCCATCTCTAACCGCCCAGAATGCTAACGGCTTTCTATCAAGAAGTTCAATAAAGCGGTCAGGAATTTGTCCGCCGTTGTTGAATCGTTCATCAATTATCAAACCGTCTTTTTTATACTGAGCAGCAAACTGGCGGACTAATTCGTTTTGTCCGTCAATACCTGTACTTGGAACGTAGATGTAACCGATCTTTCCGTTCGTGGCATCTTCAACACGTTTTCTGTTTGATTCAATCCACTCTAAATTTCTTAAACGTGTTTCATCATTAATTGTGTTTACAGTTATTTTTCTCGCGCCATCGAAAGTTGGTTTGCTGTTAATTGTAAGTTCAACAGTTTTGTCTGCCAATCCTTCAAATCCTGTCCATGGATCTTTGGTAACATCGAGCGTTTCACCATTAACTGCAAGTATATAATCGCCTGCTTTAACTTTTAATCCCGGCATCAGAAGAGGTGAGCGGACTTCAGAATCCCATGGAGCGCCGTTAATTATTTTTTTAATTCTAAAAGCATCGCCGGCAATTTCCCAATTGATTCCGAGATAACCGACATTTTTTGTGGGCGCTTCATCCGTATCGCCGCCGCCCCGGTATGTGTGCGAAGAATTTAACTCTGCAATTAATTCTCCAAGAACAAAATTTACATCCCACCTGGTAACACAGTTATCAATTAACTTCCCGTATTGCTCACGCATTTCTTTCCAATCAACGCCATGCATATTCGGATCGTAAAAGAAATCACGCTCAAATCTCCAGACATCATTAAATATTTGTTTCCATTCTTCTTTTGGATTGATTGTCATTTCGAGCTGTGCCGTCGGCATCATCTTTTCCATCTTTTGGGTTGGAGCGATATCTACAACTGAATAATTATTTCCTTTCCCGAGTAGGATTTTCTTTCCATCGGCACTGACCTGGAAATAATCGGCATCATCAATAATTGTTTTTTCTTCACGCGATTCAAGATCGAAATAAACAACAGATTTATTTTTGTTAGCCGCACCTGTATTCGGTGTTCTAAGATAAATTACTTTTCCTGAGACTGCGGCAATACTTCCGTAATTACCGGGGGCTGCGGGCAGAATAACCAAACGGTTCTCAAAATTTTCTAATGTGATCTTTACATCTTTCGGCTTATCCTTAGCATCATCTTTCTTGGTGTCTTTATCATCTTTCTTTTCATCTTTTTTCTCATCCTTCTTCGCATCGTCTTTCTTGGGCTCTTCCTTCTTAACTGAAGTTGTATCATTCTTTGGTGTGAGAGGTGAAAGAACTTCATCATTTAATGTAATTGCAGCGATGTTTGTTGTGTTGGGATAAATGAAAGTGTTGTCTATATCACTGTAAACCGGATTAATATTTCTGTTCGTTGTGAAGTAAAGATATTTTCCGTCAGGATCAAACACAGGGTTTACATCCCCGTAATAACCGGATGTCACCTGGTGTGTTTTGTCTTCGGATACATTATATATATAGATAGCGCCTTTCTGTGTTTCAAGATCACGTGAGTAAGCAAGCCATTTACTATCCGAAGACCAGCTTACGGTAAATCCCTGCAATCCTCCTTGATAGAAGTAGAGCGCTTTATCAACATCATAAGTTTTATCTTTTTCCATGTCATAAATTTTTATTTCCATTGCTTTATCAATGAACGCAAGCATCTTACTATTAGGAGACCAGAACAATTGATATCTATATCCCGGACCATAAGAAGTAAGTTGTTTTTCTTCACTCGGGTTTTCCATATTACGAACCGTTAATTCATATTCGCCGGATTTGTCACTCCAATAAGCAACATACTTTCCATCGGGAGACCATGCTGGATATCTTTCTGCGACACCTGAACTTTTTGTTAGATTATAAATCGGCCCGTTTACTGCCGGGACAGAAAAAATTTCTCCTCGTGCTTCAACAACAGCACGTTTACCATCTGGTGAAAGCCATGCGCTCTGCATCAGGTTGGCAACTTTTTCAACCTTCGGCATCAATGTTAATTCATCGGTTACCAATTTGATATTTACTTCGCGGTATTTTTCGTCAGTAAGATTTAGCAAATAAATTTTTCCTCCATTTTCAAAAACAATATCGGATGGTCCGAGAGAAGGAAAGTGAATATCAAAGTCTGTGAATTTTGTGATTTGTTTATTTTCTTTTGTGTTCAGATCATAAGACCAAATATTTGCACGTAAGTCTTTTCCGCGATCGGAGAGGTAATATATTTTATTTCCGGACCACATTGGGAACTCATCGTTTGTTGTACTGTTGGAAATATTCTCCGCAGTATTTTTTTCAAGATCGAAAATCCAAATGTTGGCATTCCAACCGCCGCGGTATCGTTTCCAAGTTCTGAATGCTTGACTGATCGGTGTGTATGCAATTTTCTTCCCATCGGGTGATAGCGATGCCATTTCGCCGTAAGGTACAGGCAGTTTTTCCGGAAGTCCGCCGTTCATACTAACTTTATAGAATTGATTGAATCTCTGTTTGCCGCTGTTCATCGAAGAAACATACAACAAATTTTTTCCGTCGGGATACCAATCAATTATTCTGTCTGACATTCCGTGATGAGTAACGCGTGTTGGTAAACCACCCATAGTTGGAATTACATAAACATCAAAGTTGCCGTTGTAAATTCCATTGTATGCAATTTGTGAACCGTCGGGAGAAAATTTTGCAAACAATTCCTGTCCGGCAGGTGAGCTAAGTTTTAATGCAGTTCCGCCTTCTTTGAGAACGATCCAAATATCACCACCGTATGTAAATACGATATGTGTTTTGGAAACATCGGGATTCTGCATCATGCGGGCATCTACTTGAGCAAAAAGAGTTAATGAAGTTAGCGCAAATAAAACTATGCAAAGTAATGTGAAGATTTTTTTCATAAGTCCTCTTGTAATGATTAAAAAACTTTAGTGTGTAATTAGACGTGAGAAATTCAAAATTGCCTTTCATTTGGGAAAAATTTACAAAGAAATTTATCAAGATACAGTTGAATAAACGGAGACAGCAGCGTCCATCTAAGTCCGCCGCCTTGGTCTGTTAAACCCAGTCTCCGGATGCAACATAATAATTTCATTTACTAATTTGAAACGTTAAATATTGTTAAGAGACTGTATTAAGAAAAATAATTGATTAACTTCAACTCAATTTTTATAAACCAACTATCAAATAATATTTTTGACAGAGGATAAAATGAGAACACGGTTTCCCTTCACGATCTTTTTTTTATTGTTATTGTTACTCTCAACGCAATTTCTTTTTGCTCAGATTAAAGTAGAGGATAAATCAAGCATCACACATTTGAAAGCAAATCTTCAAGTTCTGGCATCGGATGAATTTGAAGGAAGAGAAACGACAACACACGGAGAGAAATTAGCTTCACTGTTCATCGCTTCTGAACTAGAAAAGTATGACGTGAAACCATACGGAGATAACGGCACATATTTCCAAAATTTTGATCTTCTTTCGTCCGGTTATGCGATCGAATCGAAAATTGCTCTGCTTGATAATTCAGGTTCACCAATTTCCGATTTTGTTCTTGGCGATGATTTTATGAGATCGGGTCGAGGATATGCCGATTCATCTTTTGCAAAACAAACAACCGGAATTGTATTTGCCGGGTATGGTCTAACTCAGAAAGAATACAATTACGATGACTACGCAAATATTGATGTAAAAGGGAAGACTGTTTTAATATTGAGCGGCGAACCACCAAGAGATAAAGTTAATACACCGGACGTAATGATGATGAACTTGTTTAACCCTGATGCAAAAGTAAAACTTGCAAAAGAAAAAGGAGCTGTTGGCGTTTTAATAATTGTTGACGAGCGGTTGAAATCTTTCTGGAACCGCTTTAAGGAGTTTGGCACTCAGCCATCAATTTCTTTTATTTCGAAAGAGCCGCAAGAAGTAGTTAAAAATATTCCGGTTTTTACTGTTGGCGAAAAATTTGTAGAAAAAATATTAACCGGTGAAAAATATTCATACGAAAAAATAAATGAATTAGTGAAAGCGAAAGAACCAGTGCAATCTTTTGAAATAAATAAAAAACTTAGGTATGACGTAAAACCATTTTCGAAAATATTGAGTGCAAGAAATGTTATCGGTCTAATTGAAGGTACTGATCCAAAATTAAAAAATGAATTTATTGTTATCAGTGCACACTACGATCATTTAGGTACGCGAGGCGGTGTTGTAAGCAACGGTGCAGACGATGACGGTTCCGGTACTGTAGCTGTTTTGGAATCAATGCGTATGCTTTCAGCTGAAAGAAAAAACAAAAGATCAGTTCTTGCCATATTTAATACCGGTGAAGAAAAAGGTTTACTTGGTTCAAGATATGCAACAGAGAACGGAAGTTTTATGAAGGATGTAGTAGTTGATATTAATATGGATATGGTAGGACGGGAAAATATTGATTCACTTCACTGCATCGGTTCGAATAAATTAAGCACAGAATTCGGTAATCTTGTAAAAGAAGTAAATGCAAATACGGTTAAATATAATTTGAATTATAAATATGATGATCCGAATGACCCCAACCGTTTTTACTCACGCAGTGATCACTATAATTTTGCGAGAAAAGGAATTCCTGTGGTTTTCTTTTTTGATGATATGAGAGTTGATTACCACAAACCGACTGATGATGTTGATAAAATTAATTTTGAGAAAATATTGAAAACAGCAATACTTTCTTCAAACATTGTACTACAGGTTGCAAATCTTGATCATAAATTGGTAGTTGATAAAAAGCCCGAAGAAGAGCAACCCCGCCAAAGACGCCAATAATGAATGTTTATAATCTATTAATTAAGTCCTCATTTTGAGGGCTTTTTTATTTATTAATTTTTTTTGAAACTTTTCTATTGCTATGCCGTCTTATCTATCGTATATTTGCGATGAACGATAAAGGAAACAAGTATGGCTAAATCGAAAGAAGAAGAATTCACTGCTGAGGAATTGCTTCTTGCAGATACAGCAAAAGCGCTTTCGCACCCGGCAAGAATAAAAATATTGAAAATTCTGGCAGAGAAAAACATTTGCATCTGCGGAGACATAGTTGAGATTCTTCCCCTTGCGCAGGCAACCGTATCTCAACATCTAAAAGAATTAAAACGAGTGGGATTTATTCAAGGCGAGATTGAAGGACCAAAAACTAATTACTGTTTAAACTACGGCTTTTTGAAAAAAGCCTGTGAATCATTTAAAAATATTTTTGACAAAATAAACAAAGGAGAAAATTTATTATGCAGAACGAAAAAGAAATAAAAGAAATGGTAAAAGAGAAATATGGAGAGATTGCGAAACAATCTGGTTCATGCTGTGGACCAACTTCTTGCAACGGCACTACCGATAATAAAATTGTAGGATATACAGTTATGCAGGATAATTACAACCACCTTGACGGATACGTTGCCGATGCTGATCTTGGTTTGGGTTGCGGACTTCCGACCGAATTTGCCGGCATAAAAAAAGGTGATGTTGTTGTTGATCTTGGCAGCGGTGCAGGAAACGATGTTTTTGTTGCACGCGCATTAGTTGGCAATGAAGGCAAAGTAATTGGAATTGATATGACGCAGGAGATGATTGATAAGGCAAATAGAAATAATGTAAAACTCGGCTACAAAAATATTGAATTCAAACTTGGCGAAATTGAAGCACTGCCTCTGCCAAATTCCATTGCCGATGTTGTTGTTAGCAATTGTGTTTTGAATCTTGTACCAAGCAAACAAAAAGCATTTGCAGAAATTTATAGAATACTAAAAGACAACGGACATTTTTGCGTTTCTGATATAGTGATCAAAGGAGAATTACCGGCTAACTTGAAAAAATCTGCAATGATGTATGCCGGATGCGTCGCAGGTGCGGTTCAACATGATGAATATTTAAAAATAATTAAAGAAACCGGTTTCAAGAAAGTAGAAATTAAAAAAACAAAAGTAATTGACTTGCCTGATGAAATCTTAAAAGATTATTTACCTGAAGCGACACTTAAACAATATCGTGAAAGTAAAGTCGGCATTTTTAGTATAACGGTAGTTGGAAGCAAAAGTTAAAAATAATAGAGCACGGACGACGGTGATTGGGCGGATTTTCGCAAACTAATCTGCGGTTACCGGCGTTCCATTATCAAAAAGAATCGGAAGATGATAACTAAACGAATTCTAATTTTATGTACTGGCAATTCATGCAGAAGCCAAATGGCAGAAGGATTTTTGAAATCACTCGATTCTTCTCTCGAAGTTTTTTCTGCCGGGACAAATCCCGCACAATGCGTAAATCCGAATGCGATCAAAGTGATGAACGAAATCGGGATAGACATCAGCGGTGGCAAAACAAAAAGCATTGAACAGTTTATTGACAAATCTTTCGATTATGTGATTACCGTTTGTGACAATGCAAAAGAAACTTGTCCCGTGTTTACGGGAAATGTAAAACACAAACTTCATATTGGTTTTGATGATCCCGCTGATGCAACCGGGACCGAAGAGAAGGTTCTTTCCGTTTACCGGCACGTGCGTGATGAGATAATTGAAGAGTTTACCGCATTCCATCAAAAAATTATTATAGAATTGAAATGACAACTCTTACAAAAAAACTTTCATTTCTCGATCGTTATTTAACGTTTTGGATCTTTCTTGCAATGTTCATTGGAGTTTTTTCCGGTTATCTTTTTCCGAGCATTGTAAATTTTTGGAATTCATTTCAATCCGGTACGACGAACATTCCCATTGCGATTGGATTGATATTAATGATGTATCCACCTCTTGCAAAAGTTAAGTATGAAGAACTCGGCGATGTTTTTAAAAATGTTAAACTATTATCACTTTCACTTGTACAGAATTGGGTCATCGGACCAGTACTGATGTTCTTTCTCGCAATTCTTTTTCTCCGCGATTATCCGGAATACATGGCTGGATTGATTTTGATCGGTCTCGCACGATGTATTGCAATGGTTATTGTTTGGAACGAACTTGCAAAAGGCGATACCGAATATGCTGCGGGACTCGTTGCATTTAATTCCATTTTTCAAGTTCTCTTTTTTTCGATTTACGCTTATGTGTTCTTAACTATTTTCCCGGCATGGCTGGGCTTAAAAACTTTTGCTATGAACATAACAATCAGACAAATTGCAGAAAGTGTTTTCATTTATCTTGGAATTCCCTTCATAACAGGAATTATCACCCGGTTCACTTTTATAAAAATTAAAAACAAAGAATGGTATCAAACAAAATTCATTCCAAAGATTTCTCCAATTACTTTGATCGCTCTGCTCTTTACTATAATTGTAATGTTCTCACTTAAAGGTGAATATATTGTAAAAATTCCACTCGACGTTATCCGCATTGCAATTCCATTGATTATCTATTTCGTGGTAATGTTTCTTGTTTCGTTTTATCTCGGTAGAAAAGTCGGCGCTAATTACGCCAAGACAGCAACACTTTCATTCACAGCAGCAAGCAACAATTTTGAATTAGCTATCGCTGTTGCAATAGCAGTTTTCGGAATCAACAGCGGTGAAGCATTCGCAGCTGTTATTGGTCCGTTAGTTGAAGTGCCCGTTCTAATCAGCCTGGTTAATGTTTCACTTTGGTTACAGAAAAAATATTTTTAAATAATAGTACGCAGATTAAAAAGGTCAAAACAAATCTGTTTTAATCCTTTCGATCAGTTAAATCTGAGTACCATTCCTTCAGCATCTTACCTTTTATTAATTTAAATTTGCATCACAGTTCAATCACCGTAAGTTAAAAAATGCTCAGGTCTAAACTTTTTACTACGTTAAAAATTATACAAAAGAATAGTTTTTTGTAGATGCTACCGCCGGTATAATTGTTGGAATTGTTGCGCTGCTATTAGCAATTGCTACCATAATGAAGAATGATTAATTTTAAGTGCTATTCCCGCGTAAGCGGGAATCCAGAAAAGATAATTGATAACAATTTTTAGAAAAACAAATTGGATCTTAACACAAAAGATATTTCCCATTTGCTGATGATGTCTGATAAGGAAGTTCAGCAATTAATAAAGAAGAAAGAGGTTCCTTTCCAATTTCTTCAAGATAAAGTTGTGTTTAATAAACAACAAATTATCGAATGGGCGTTGGGGCGGAATCTTCCTATAAACGTTTCGGGACATAAAAAATTAAGCGAATATCGCATTGAAACAGTTAGCACTCTGCTCGATAAGGAATCATTCCATTATAAATGTGAGCTAAGTGAATCTTCTTACATCGAACAAATGGTTTCGCAAATTGATTTTGAAAAAAATGTTGACCGTGAAATTATTATTCAACTTTTGAAAAGCCGGGAATCAATGATGAGCACTGCAATCGGAAACGGAATTAGTCTGCCTCATCCGCGCGTTCCGCTTATGGTCGGGAAAAATAAACCACTGATAAATTTTTTCTTCGCTAATAAACCACTTGACTTAAAATCTATAGACGGCAAACCGGTTCATACTTTAATTCTTCTTATCTCGCAAACAATTAAGCAACACTTGAGTCTAATTGCACATTTGGGTTTTCTACTTTCGAAAGAAACGTTTCGTTTCGCATTGGAGAACCGGCTTGAGTATAAAGAGATATTAGACATTATCAAAAAAATTGAGGAGACAAGAAACAAAGCTCAATGAAGGATTTAATTGATTCCGGAAGTGTTTTATTCATTGCGGCATTTGTAATCCAATTACTCGCAATTGTTTTTCTTTTCATTAAGAATGAGCGCAAAGCATTATTTTCAACAAACATCGTTCTGCTTATCGGTTTGACTCTTGGACTAATATCAACTTTATCTTCGGCACTTTTTTCTTCTGTCGAAATTTCATCAAAAAACATATTTTCTAATTGGATTCGTCTCGATGGATTGAGTATTTACTTTTTATTTATTGTTCAGCTGGTGGCAATTCCAACTACCATTTACAATTTTTCATATCTTCAACATTACATTGAGCAAAAAAAATCAATAAAAAGTTTTGTAACACTTTATGTCATACTACTAATCTCAACTCAGTTTATAGTAATCGCAAACCAAGCGATTGTATTTTTGGTAAGCTGGGAAGTGATGAGCATGTCCTCCTACCTTGCAATGCTTTTAGAAAAAGAAAAAAAAGAAGTTCAACGGGGGAGTTTCTATTATTTCGCCGCTTCGCACGTTTTAATTTTTATTCTTTACATCTTTTTCTTTTTACTTCATCATCAAACCGGAAGCTGGTTCTTCAGTGATTATCATCTTTCGTTTTCGATCGGCGTTGTTGTTCCAATAATTTTCATTTTATCTTTTATCGGTTTTGGAATTAAAGCGGGATTTATGCCGTTTCATTTTTGGCTTCCGCAAGCACATCCAATTGCTCCCACCGTGTTGAGCGCATTTCTTTCCGGTGTAATAATCAAGATGGGTATTTACGGAATACTAAGAACATTCCTTTTCATCAAGCCGGTTCCGGAATGGTGTGGCTGGTTAGTGCTGGGTGTTAGTATGATTAGCGCAATATTTGGTGTTTGGTATGCGCTTGCCCAACACGATATTAAACGATTGCTTGCGTATCACTCGGTTGAAAATATTGGAATCATTGGAATCGGGATTGGAATTGGATTCATCGGCTCGGCAAATAATCTACCGGCAGTTGAAGTTTTGGGATTTGGCGGAGCGCTTCTGCACACCTTGAATCACGCAATATTTAAAAGTCTTTTGTTTATAGGCAGCGGAGTTGTCTATCAAAATCTTGGAACAAGAAATATTGAATTGATGGGCGGACTCGTTCACCGCGCAAAATATATAGCTTTATTTTTTCTGATTGGCTCGGTTGCAATCAGCGGCATTCCTCCATTCAACGGATTCATATCAGAGTTCATTATTTACATCGGCTTTTTCAAAACGGCGAACGAGTTAAAAAATTATTACCCAATTATTATGTTGATGTTTGTAGTCGGATTAGCGTTTGTCGGTGGATTGGCAGTTGCTTGTTTTACAAAAGTGAACTCAATTATGTTTTTGGGAAGCGAACGAAAGGTAGTAAAACATTTCCACACTTCAATTTACGATTATATCTCACTCGGAATTTTTGCTTTGCTCTGTATTGTGATTGGATTTTATCCCCAACCTTTTGTTGGAGTAGTTAATAAAGTTATCACTAACGATTTTATTAAGGGAAATTCTTCTTCAGCATTGGCCAATATTGATTGGCTCTACTTCACTGTGATTTTCTCCTCTATTGCACTTGGTGTTTTCGTTTTGTATCTGATAAAAATAAAACTCGAAAAGAGATACGGAAGAAGAACTTCAGCAGCTTGGGGCTGTGGATATGAAAACCTAAATCCTCGAATGCAATATACTGCTTCATCATTTGCAGACGAACTGAACACAATTCCCAAATCTGTTTTAGTATATCACAAAAAAGTTGAAGTTTCTGAAACCGCATTTCCGTTACTGTCTAAGTTTGAAAGTCATTCAAAAGATTTTGTTGATAGCAAACTTGTCTTGCCCTCGTTCAACTTTTTGAGATCGCTGGTTACAAAAATAGAATTCTTAAGCCAGACAGATATTCGTTATTACATCGCATTTATTTTAATCATTATATCAATTTATAGTTTGATAGCGTTTTTATGGGTATAGAAATCCTACAAGGAATTATTTCGATAATTGTAATTTTGGGAATTGCGCCTTTGTTTGCCGGAATGGTAAACAAACAAAAAGCGATTTTAACAGGAAGGATTGGCGCTCCGATTTGGCAGCCATACTATGATTTACAGAGACTTTTTAAGAAAGAAACTATCAACGCAGCTAATTCTTCTTTTATCAGTCGCGTTTCTCCAATATTAAATCTAGTTACTTTGATTATAGCTGCAGCAATGCTTCCCGTTGGATTTTGGAGACCGCTCATAAGTTTTAACGGGGACATAATTTTATTCGCTTACATTTTAGGACTTGCAAGATTCTTGCAGATCTTGGCGGCGATGGATATCGGAAGCTCATTTGAAGGAATGGGCGCGGCACGAGAAGCAACATTCGCATTATTCGCCGAGCCGATTTTCTTTTTTACAATCGGAAGTATCTCATTTGTTAGCGGATTAACTTCTCTCTATAATATTTATCATTCAATACAGCTTACTAATATTTCCTATGAAGTTTTTATTATAATATGTTCAATTTCTGTTTTTATGCTTGCGGTTACCGAGTGCTCAAGGATGCCGGTTGACGATCCGAACACACATCTCGAACTCACAATGATTCACGAAGTTATGATACTTGATAATTCCGGCTTTGATTTATTCCTTTATCAATATTCGAGTTATATAAAATTATTCATCTATGCTATTCTTGAAATATCATTTTTCTATCCGTTCAGCAAGCAAAGCTATCTAGTTGGCATAATAATTTTTATTACTGGAAGTATCGGCCTTACTTTTGCTTTGGGAATAGCCGAAACGATAACCGCGAGATATAGGATGAAAAATATCCCGCAGTATTTGTTGTTTGCAACCGCAATTGGAATATTGAATTTACTGATTTATACTTTTACGAAATGAGTTAGTTATGGAAAATGTTTTAAGCATACTTTTTTGTCTATCGCTGTTTTATGTCGTCGTTACGTCACGCGTAAAAGCATATGTTACTGTTTTGCGAGCACAAGGAATAATATTGTCAGTCTTACTAATGATTCCGTTCATTTATCATTTTTCAATCTTTGGAATAATTCTTCCGGCAACGCTTCTGCTTGTAAAAGTTTTTCTCATACCACGTTATATTAACAAAGTCATTCTGGATCTCGATATTAAAAGACGAATAGAACCAACAATACAACAAATGGTATTTTTGCCTATAGTTATTGCATCAATGATCGTCATCTTTCTTGCCTCAAACATTCTTTCGAAAAACACTGAATTAGACGTTATTCCATTTGCGTCCGGCTTCTCGGCAATAGTTATTGGCATCTACATAATTATATTTAGAAAAAAACTTATAGTTCATGTTTGCGGATTTTTAATTTTAGAAAACGGAATATTTTTATTTGGCACCGCGGTAGCTTCCGAACTGCCGATGATGATCGAGTTAGGAACATTGCTTGATGTATTCGTAGTTGTATTTTTAATGGGTATTGCTTTGAATAGAATCAGCAACACTTTTGAAGGATTTGAGGTAACGCATCTCGGGAGGTTGAAAGACTGATGTTCGAATTTTCCATTTTTATATTACTTCCTCTACTAACCGCCGGATTTTGTTACTTCATAAAAGATTTGCGAATACAGTATGGCGTTTCTTTAATTGTCGCTCTATTGCATCTTGGTTTATCGCTATTAGTTTTTCTTGGATTTTATCACACACAACTGCCGACATTTTTTAGTGTTGATTCGCTCAGTAAGTTTTTTCTTCTGATCCTTTCGAATGTTTATTTCTGGGTTGTGCTTGTTTCATTTTCATATTTGAAAAGACCGGTAAAACCCAAAGCAGAGGAAGGGAAAAAATACTATTTCTTACTAATAAATTTTTATTTAACCGCAAACTCCGCTGCTATGCTCAGCAACCATTTTGGAATGTATTGGGTTGCCGCAGAAGCAACAACATTAAGTGTAGCTCCGCTAATATATTTCTACCGAAACGAAGAAGCACTTGAAGCAATGTGGAAGTATCTGTTTTTGGTTTCAGTAGGAATTGCATTTGCATTCATCGGGATATTATTATTAACACTTTCCGCCAAAGGAACAGGGCTCGAAGGGAAACAATTATTCTTTTGGGAATTTATTCGTAACGCAACTCAACTAAATCCAATTTGGTTGAAGGCGAGTTTCATTTTCATCTTTGTTGGATTGAGCACGAAAATTGGAATTGCACCAATGCACTCCGGTGATATTGACGCTACGAGCAACGCGCCAAGTCCAATTGCTGCCTTGATGTCCGGCTCTCTGCGTTTAACTGCGCTTCTTGGTGTGATGAGAATTTTTCAAATCATTCGTCCGACATCTTCTTACGAGTTTGCGAAAATCCTTCTCATCATTGGTGCGTTACTATCGCTCTTTGTTGCGTTCGTATTTATGTTCAAAGTAAACAATTACAAGCGGATGCTTGCATACTCAAGCGTTGAGCATCTCGGGCTTATCTCGCTGGGTTTGGGAGTTGGCGGATTAGCATTTATCGGAGCGATGTATCACGCATTTTATAATTCGATCGCAAAAGTTGTTCTTTTTCTTACGGCGGGAAATATTCACCGCAATTATAAATCGCGTGAAGTTGAAAAAGTTAGATCGGTATTAAATTTAATGCCCAAGACGGGATGGCTCTTTCTGCTCGCATTTTTAGCAATTTCCGGAATCCCTCCGTTTGGAATATTTTTCAGTGAAATAAAAATCTTCGAAGGAATTCTTTTTTCCAACAAGCCGTATTTGCTCGCACTCGTGATGTTCTTCCTGCTATTCATCTTTGTGAATATGGGCAAAATTATTTTTACGATGCTCTACCAAAAAGGAGAGGATGAAAAACAGCAAACCGAAACAGAAAAATTTGAACTCACTCATTTTATTGCGATTATCTTATTGATTTTATTAGCTGCAATAGCAGTTGTTTCACCGGATATTTTATATACAAATATAATTAACATCACAAAAGATTTTGGTATGAATTTATGAAATTGCTCGAAGTTCAGAATAATCAGTTATTCGATAGAGATGCAATTCACTTTTTAGAGAAAGATGAATTTCGAAATTCTGTTTCTGAATTGATGAATAACGGGAACAGAATGATTGCACTTACTCCGGTTGATAAAAGTGATCCACATAAAATTATTGCAGTTCTCGCCGATTCAAATTCATCAATGATTAATATTGTCGGCGGTGATTTTAGTAAGGGTAAACTTGAATTTGAAAGCTGGGCGAATGAATTTCCACAAACACATTATTTCGAATGTGAGCTTTCGGAAAATTATGACTATGTACCGGTCAATCATCCTTGGCTTAGACCGGTAAGAAGACAGAATGTAATTCTGGGAAAGAAGCCTTATAATTTTTTCAAATTGGAAGGCGAAGAAGTTCACGAAGTTGCAGTTGGACCAATTCATGCAGGAGTAATTGAACCGGGGCATTTCAGATTTCAATGCCACGGCGAACTTGTTTATAATCTTGAAATTAATTTAGGTTACCAACACAGAGGAGTCGAAAAACTTTTTCTACAAGCAAATCCGAATCAACGAATAATTTTATCTGAATCAATTACCGGCGATACAACTATCGGCCATACTTTTGCTCACTGCAATGCAATCGAAAGTTTATCACAAACGCAATTGGGCTTACGCGCAGAAGTTGTTAGAACTATTGCCGCTGAAATAGAAAGAATAGCAATGCATTTATCGGGGCTTGGCGGTGTTTCTAATGATATTGGATTTGCTTTACCGGCTTCTTCATATGGAAGACTGCGCACGCTTGCTATTAATAGTCTGGCTTCGATATGCGGGTCAAGATTTGGACGCGGATTGTTTGTGTATGGCGGTGTTCGTTTTGATCTAAATGATGAAATAATAAAAACAGTAATAAAAAATCTTAAGATTATTCAGAAGGATGTTCAGCAGATTAACAAATATTTATTCTCATCAGTTGGCGCTTTATCACGATTTGAAGAAACCGGGATAATTGGAAAAGAGTTCGCTCAAAGCGTCGGCTTGGTCGGTCTATCCGCACGTTCTTCCGGACTTGAAGAAGATGTTCGCATTCAGTTTCCATACAGCGCGTATCGTTACAACCCAATTTCTATGATAACATTATCAACCGGAGATGTATTTGCTCGCGCTCGTTTGCGTGCATTGGAAATTGATGAAGCATTACGATTTATTTTTGACCAGATTGAAAATCTTCCTCAAGGAGAAATAAAATCTGAAACCGGAAATATTACAGCAAATTCCGGAGTAATTTCAATTATCGAAGGTTGGCGCGGTGAAATTGTTCACATCGTATTTACAGATGGGAAAGGGAATTTGTTGAATTACAAAATCAAAGATCCTTCATTCAATAATTGGTATGGACTAAGTTTGGCTTTGCGGGAAACTGCTATTTCAGATTTTCCACTTTGCAATAAAAGTTTTGATTTGTCATATGCTGGTCATGATTTATAAAAACAATTTTGTAGAACAGATTAGTAATCAGTTCTACCTTTATGAATAATTATGAATGACGCAATAAAAATAAGAATACTTCAGGGCGATCCAATAGTTCACGATGTAAGAAATGTATCTCTGCCAGAACTATTTCGCGGATTACCAACCATAGAAGACAAAGCTTGTCCCGATGGCTGTAATAAATGCGTAGAAGTCTGTCCAACAAATGCAATCAAATTAAACCCGGTAAGTATTGATTTGGGTTTGTGTGTCTTTTGTCCGTTATGTGAAGAAACTTGTCCCGAAAAAATAATTCACTTTACAAACAACTATCATTTAGCGGTTGACAGAAAGGAAAAATTAGTTGTAACAAAAGAAACAAAAATTATTTCTCCGGAAAAGGCATCTGAGAAAATCAGAAAATATTTTGGTAAATCATTAAAGCTGCGGCAAATATCTGCCGGCGGATGTAACGGTTGTGAGCTTGAGCTGAATGCACTTAGTAACGTTAACTTTGATATGGGCAGATATGGAATTGAATTTGTTGCCTCGCCGCGTCATGCCGACGGGGTAGTAATTACCGGGCCACTTACGCAAAATATGGCAAAGGCTACAAAGATTTGTTGTGAGGCAGTCCCAAATCCAAAAATAATAATTCTTTTTGGCGCGTGTGCAATTTCGGGTGGCATATTTCAAAACTCATTGGAATTACAAAGAAAATTTCTCGAAGAAAATAAAATAGACCTTTTCATTCCCGGCTGTCCGCCGCACCCCCTTACTTTTATAAATGGTTTGCTGGATTGGTTGGATAAAATTTGAAAATTTGTATCCAAGCAATCAAACTTGTTTTAATTTTCCCTTCAGCAAATTTCAAAATATAGTTTTAACTTAGAGCTACGGATTCAATAATTAGTCAAACTACAATTAAACCCGGGTTGCAAATGGCTGAAACTGCAGAAGCAAAAAAATCAATGTTCCGCTCCTTCCCCAAAAACTTCTGGACAGTAATTACAATGGAATTTTTCGAACGCGGTTCTTATTACGGTGTAAGATCTATTCTTTCGGTTTATCTTGTTCTAAGTGTTGCTGAAGGCGGTTTGGGTTTTTCTAAAGAAAGTGTCGGAGTAATTACAAGCACGTTCCAGCCGCTGCTCTATTTACTTCCAATCGTTGCCGGGGCAATTGCAGACCGTTTCGGTTACCGTGCAACATTAGTTTTTGCTTTCGCTGTTATGAGTCTAGGTTATCTGCTCACCGGATTTATGACTTCTTATTCTCTCGTCTTTGCAAGTTTGATCTTTATGGTTGTAGGAGCCGGAACATTTAAACCGATCATCTCCGGAACGATTGCACGTGTTACTGATAAATCTAATTCCACTTTAGCATTCGGAATTTATTATTGGTCTATTAATCTCGGCGCATTCATCTTTCCGTTAATACTTGTGCCGATGTTAAAACAAATTTCTTACTCGTATGTTTTTGTTATGGCTGCAGTAGGAACGGGCTGGCTTCTTCTTTTTAATCTTCTTGTTTATAAAGAACCAAGCAAACCGGCAAATTCAAAACCGCTCTCTCAAGTATTAACTGAAGCGGCGCTTGTTCTGAAAGATTTCAGATTCATTTTGATGATCGTAATCTATTCCGGCTTCTGGATTTTATATTTCCAGCAGTTCGATTCTGTCCTCTGGTATTTCAAAGATTATGTAGATAAAACTCCGATCAACAATTTTGTTAATTCTATTCTGGGTTTATTCGTTTCAAATCCAAATTGGAAATTTGATGTTGAACATGTAACCGTTATTAATGCGGGCACGATAATCCTTCTTCAACTTCTCATTTCAAAAATTGTGAAGAACACAAAAGCGCTGCCTACAATGATCACCGGAATCGTTTTAGGAACTATTGGCATTGCAATACTTGCAATATCAACTCATCCGTTCGTTTTCATTGCGGGTATTTTTATTTTTTCCATCGGTGAAATGACGGCTCATCCAAAGTTTATAAGTTATGTTGGATTGATTGCACCGGAAGATAAGAAAGCACTTTATCTCGGCTATTCATTTTTATATGGAGTGATAGGAAGCGGAATCGGCGGAATACTCGGCGCAAAGTTGTATGTTCATTTTGTAGATAATTTGCATAATCCAACTATACTATGGTTAGTTTTTGCTTCGATTGGTGTTGCTACAATTATTGGATTACTTTTGTTTAATAAATTTCTTGCACCTAAAACGGTTGATGCTTAATCATGAAAAGAAATAACATTAAAATATTTATCGCTTCTCTTCTTACTACTTACTTCTTACTACTTACTACTTATTCTTTCCCCCAGCAGGAAAATGTTCCGATTGATCATCAAGTCTATATATTTCTTAAAGAGATGAAGGTTAAAAACTTGCCTGTAAATATTCACGATGACAGCCCGAACATGTCGCGTGCAGAAATAAGAAAAAATCTAGAATGCATTGATTCCTT
Source organism: Ignavibacteriales bacterium (assembly GCA_026390775.1). Taxonomy (NCBI): domain Bacteria; kingdom Pseudomonadati; phylum Ignavibacteriota; class Ignavibacteria; order Ignavibacteriales; species Ignavibacteriales bacterium. Next base: position 1,349,238 of record JAPLFF010000007.1, read on the forward strand.
ATCAAATGGTTTAAGCGTTACCGAGAAAAAAATACTCAAGAAATTTCAAAATGAATTTTATGATGACTTAGCTGACAGCACAAACACATATCAGCTTTTTGGAGAACAAGCCGGATTTTCAAAAAGCGGAACTGATTTTATCTCCGATAAAATGAGATACGTTTATGCGTTCCGTAATGACGACGTAAATTTTTATTTGAATGTTCTCGGTAGAGCAATATACGGACAAAGTTTCAAACCGAAAATTACAAATGCAGAGTTGTACGATATCGGTTTCCGTTTCAGAGGAACTTTGTTCGATAAACTCGGTTACAGTTTAACTGTTCAAAAGGGCGGGGTAAGCGGGTCGCAAGATTTTGCGCCAATACTTGATCCGCGTCTTAAATATAATTTCAAATATATTGAGAATATTGAAAATATCAGCAACTATGATTTTACGGAAGGTTACTTGCGTTATTATTCCGAACCCGTAAAAGATATGTCGCTTGCGTTCCAGATCGGACGAGAGAAAATCAAATTAGGTTATGGTTACGAAAGTAAATTTGTTTTATCAGGAGATCATCCCTTGCTCGATTTTTTTAGAATTAATTTTAATTACGGAATTTTTAGTTTTACTTCTCTTCATGCTTCAACTGTCGGTGAGTTTAGCGCAGACCGTTCTAAAGATTTTACAAAGTTAATTGCGTTGAACCGATTCAAACTTCACTTCAAAAATCTTTTAGATTTTGGGCTGGGCGAAGGTGTGATCTATTCCGGAAGAGGATTAGACTTAGCTTACTTAAATCCTCTTGCGTTCTACAAATTTGAAGAGATGTCTCTGCAGGACAGAGATAACGGAGTTCTCTGGCTGGACTTGCAGACAAATTGTTTCAAGAATTTGGAATTTCAGTTTACATTTTTCTTAGACGACGATCCGTTAGGCAATTTGCAAGACCTTTCTAATTATATAAATAAAACCGGATATCAGATTGGTGCGTTTTGGTATTCACCTTTTTCTATAGACGATCTCTCTCTTGTTTTTGAGTATACTAGAATTCGACCGTATGTTTATTCCCATGATAATCCCAAAGACACTTATACTGCATTCGGTCAATTACTCGGTCACCATATCGGTCCGAACTCGGATGAAATTTTTATGCGTATTGCATATAATTTTAATGAGAAGATCAGGTTTAATTTTGATTACCAATACATTCGTCACGGACAAAACATTTACGATTCGCAAGGGAATTTGGTTTTTAATGCGGGAGGAGATGCCTTTGTTGCTCATCGGGATATTGTTGATCCTATACACATTGAATTTTTGGACGGCGAAAGGATAAATCAAAATATTTTTACTTTTAATGTTAGATATGAACCGTTCCGCAATTTTATTTTTGATTTTTTCTACCGTGAGACCATGAATAAAAATATTTCACGGGAGATATCAACTAATTCCAATTATGGTTATTTGAAGTTGACCTTTGAGTTGTAGTTTTGTAGGAATTTTTGTTTGCCTGACCTTTGCGTAAGAATTCTTTAATTAAAATTCTAATTTCGCAAGACTTGTAGCGATGATGAAATGTAATTTGTTATTAAAACTAATTTGAGAATGTAATAGTAAAAGTTGTTCCTTTCATATTTACTTTCCTTTCTCAGCGGCTGAAAATACTAGGTGTATTTAAAACAAGAAATGCTTTTATGATAAACAACTTTCAAATTCAAAAACGGTTTGAAAGTAGAATATTTTATATAGAAGTATTTAATCTGCCGGTAATGAAAATATAAATTTGCTGCCTTTGCCTAATTCGCTTTCAACATTAATAGTACCACCGTTCTTTTCGATAAATTCTTTGCAGAGAATTAAACCTAAACCGGTTCCGGCTTCATTTTCTGTTCCCGAAGTAGAATGAGTGGCATCAAGCTTAAACAAATTTTTTCTAACGGATTCACTCATTCCAACGCCGGTATCTGAAACAATAATTTCAATAAAACCATTTTGTTTGACTGCAATAATTTCAACTTTGCCGCCCTTTTCGGTAAACTTAAGAGCATTCGTTAGCAAATTCCGGATAATGGTGTTGAGCATATCTTCATCTGCCAAAACAGAAATGTCTTCGGGAATATTACTATTGATCCCGATCTGCTTTCTTTCAGCAGAAGCTTTAAGTAATTCCGTATTACCATGAACGATGTTGTAAAGATTTAATTTTAGCGGACTGAACTCTATGCGTCCGGTCTGTGAGCGTGACCATTGCAATAAGTTCTGAAGAAGACTATGTGAAATTTCTGCGGATTTTTTCATTTCGTCTATATAGAAAAGACGTTCTTCATCACTAAGGTCGGCATAATCCGTATGAAGTAAATCTGAGAAGCCAAGAATTGTAATAAACGGGTTCTTAAGATCATGTGCTATGATTGAGAAAAATTTATCTTTTGTAGAATTTAGTTGTTTCAATTCCTCTGTATATTTTTTAACTGCATCAGAATTTCTTTTTCTTTCAATTACCTGAGCAATCTGTTCTGCAACGAATATTAACAATTGCATTTCGTCTTCACCGTATGCTTTTTCATTTTCATAATCTTGAACAACCAAAACACCTATGGTTTTTCCGCTAAGCTTTAGAGGTACACCTAACCAAATTGCAGAAGGCGCACCGATCAATTCAGTCTCGCCGGTTTTTCTAAGTTCTAAATCTCTCTGTGGAGTAATGAGACAAGCTTCGCCTTTCCGTAAAATATATTCGGTTAAACCTTTACCGGGTTTTTTCGGAGGTTGAGGCGGATCAAATTCATCAACAAAATATGGAAAGGAAATCATATCAGCTTTTTCATCGTAAAGAGCTATATAAATATTTTTCACAGACATCAATTTGCCAATCTCTTCGTGGATTCTTTTATAAAGAGTATACATATCGGAAGCTGTGTAAGCGGCTTCAGAAATTTCGAAGAGAGCATTCCTAATTTTATCTGCGCGCATTTTCTCTGTAAGATCTCGCATCGTTGCTTGAATAAGCTCTTTACCGCCGATAATAATTGCTTTTAGTGAAATCTCACAGTCAATCAGAGTTCCGTTTGGCCTTTTGTGCTGCCAATAGAAACGCTGAGGATCTCCATTGAAAGCCTTGCTAATTTTATCAATGGCAGATTCATAAGAATTACGTCCGTCGGGTTGAACTTCCGGGGAAAAATCGGATGGCGGATGACCGACAATAAAACTTCGATCACATTTAAAAATATCCAATACAGCTTGATTACAATCAAGTATAATATTTTCGGAAGTGAAAAACATTCCTTCATCTGAACTTTCAAAGAGTGAGCGGTATAACAGTTCGCTTTCTTTTACTGAATCTTGACCCTCTTTTATTTGAGTTATATCCCGCGATATTCCAAACGTTCCAATAATTTTCCCATTCGAATCGTTAAGCGGCATTTTAGTTGTAGATGCCCAAGTTGTTCTTCCATCGGGCCAGTCTTCTCTTTCTTCCTTAGCAATAATTGGTCTACCGGTTTTAATAATTTGTTGTTCATCTGCAAAAGCATTAAAAGTATGTTCAGAACCGAATGAATCAGCGTCTGTTTTTCCAATCAGTAATTCCGGTTTTGATACTCCTTGTTTCATTGCACATGCTTTGTTTATTTTAATAAACCTGCTGTTCAAATCCTTGAAGTATATGCTGTCCGGAATATTATCTAAGAGTGTTACCAACAAATTTTGTTGGGATAAAAGATTCTCTATTGCTTGTTTATGTTCTGAAAGATCTTCAACTAGTGCAATAAAATGTTTTACATCGCTTTTGTTATTATCAACTTGAGATACAGTTAATTTTCCGTGTTTGACTTTCCCATCTTTTGTGATGTATCTTTTTTCAATCTTATAGCTCTTTCGTTTCCCAGCAATGATTTCATTGAATAATTTTTGATCGGTTTTATAATCGTGAGGATGAGTTATATCTTTGATTGTTAAATTTAGGAGTTCCTTTTCAGAATACCCGAGCATTTTAACGAGTGTTGAATTAACACGTAACAATTTGCCTTGGAAATTTCCTAATACAATTCCAAATTCAGCATTTTTAAAAATCGCTTCAAATAAAACATTGTTCTCATCTATATTTTTTTTGTCTGAAGGTTTCAAAGTTGATTTTTGGATGGATCTATTTTTTTTCTTGAGTTTACTTTTTTCTTTTTGCACTTCATTTCTTTTGTTTAACATAATAATCCTTAACAATATTCGTTTTGAGGATTCATTACAATAGAAATATAAAGAATTCTCAGCAAATTAGAGAAACCTTTATTTATTAAGAGATTGTGTACTTATAGCGGCAAACGGCTTTGTAGTGGTAGTATTAAGTTAATTGTCTCATTATTATTCTACAATCTTAAAAATCTCTGCACGTGTTCCGGCAATCTTTAACAATAAATCCGGGGCGAGGTTTATTTCTTCACCGCTTCTTAAATTAATAAGTTTCGATTTTTCCGAGATCATATTTTTCATCATCTTCAAATTAACATTAGACACTGAATTGTTATTATTTACAACTATCATAATTTTTTCATTGGCGAGAGTTCGGAAGTAAACGTATACATCATTTACCGGTGGGAAGTGTGTAAGTTTTCCTTCAGCAAGCGCAGGATATTTTTTACGAAGATGAATTAAGTCACGCAAAAAATTAAAGATTTCATTTTCGATTTTTGTTCTGCCGGCTGAAGTAAATGCATCGCGTTTATCGTTTGGAAATCCGCCGGGGAATGGAGCGCGTAATTTCCCGTCACCTTCCCCGCCGACAATACCAATCTCCGATCCGTAAAATATTTGTGGAATACCCCTTGTTGTTAAAAGAATTGTATAAACAATTTGCGCCTTGGCAATATTTCCTTTTGCATAGAACATTACACGTGTAAGATCATGGTTGTCGGCAAATGTAACCAAGTTGTCCGGATATTTATATAAAAAATCTTTTGCTAAAACGTTGAAAATATTATAAAGATTGTTCCGATCTTGTAAGTAACTGATTAGTACATCACGTAAAGCAAAATCTGTTAATGCCGGTAAATATGAATTAAAGCCTCTTGGTAAAAAAGTATCTTTCTGGTAACCGGCAAGAAAATCTGTTTCACCTGTCATAACTTCACCAACTATATTGATAGTCGGAAATTCATCAAGCAATGTTTTACCCCATCGAGCCATAAATTTTTGATTGTTATATGGATATGTATCTTCACGAATGCCATCGAGACCGGAGTATTCGATCCACCAAATTGTATTTTGAATTATATAATTAGCAACAAACGGATTCTCTTGATTTAAATCGGGCATTGAATCAACAAACCATCCGCGCTCAACTTGTTTTATTGTTGTGCTGTCAGCATGAATATCCGTAAAAATCATTTTATTGTGATTTGCATTGAGATGATTTTCTTTAGTTCCATTTGTCCAATTTTGTGTTGGCGGATTTTTCATCCAGACATGATCATCGCTAAAATGATTTGAAACATGATCAAGAATTATTTTAATATCATGCTGGTGAGCTCCATCTACAAATTTTTTATAAAGATCGTTAGTTCCAAGCCGAGGATCAATTTTATAAAAATCAGTTGCGGAATAACCGTGGTATGAACGAAAGGTGTTATTCTCTACAAGCGGAGTAGACCAAATTGTTGTTATACCAAGGTCTTTTAGATAATCAAGTTTATCAATCATTCCCTGAATATCTCCACCGGCTCGATTCTGTCCCGGAATTTTACTCATATAATCTGAATATCCCGGAATGGAATCATTTGAGGGATCTCCATTCACGAATCGATCTGGCATGATCAAATAAATTATATCATCAGAAGAAAATCCTTGAAAACGTTTTTTATCTTTTTCTCTTTTAAGAATTGGAAATTTAACGGATGTTTTTTCATTCCCGCGTGATAGAGTTAATTCATAATCTTGTGGTATGATATCGTTTTTAATTTCTATATCTATGAAAGCGTAATCGGGATTTGCAATTTTATTCACACGAACAACTTTGATGTTTCTATTATTAAACTCAGCCGAAATGTTGTTAAGGTTTTCGCCGTAAACCATTAATTGAATTTTGTTTGTCTTCATTTCCGCCCACCAGTTGGGCGGTTCAATTTTATTAATAATAATTTCTTGAGCGGTGGCGTTAGTGGAAATTATTAACGCGGCGATAATTAGAAAATATTTTTTCATTTTTATCCTAAGCAGTTAAAGTAAAGGCGTATTTATTCCAAAGACAAAATTATTTGCTCCAAGATAATTTAGTTTCCAGGTAAATTCTAACCGGAAGGGGAATAACGCTTGCCCTATTCCAAAACCGATCTCATAGAATGGAGATTTAAACTCGTTGAAAAATGAACCAGCTCCGGTTGGAAATATTGATTTACTTTTTGGAGAAACCTCAACCAGCACAGCATTGAAATGCATACTTAAATTGATTTGCAAGTCAATTAGAAATGAAAGATTAAGCATTCTAAAAATTTCATCGTTAAAATTATGTTCAATCGTAAGAGCTAAAACTCTATCGCCGAAAACTTCGCCAATTCTTAAAGTTCTCATGGTATAAGATTGACTTGCGCTTTCAATGTTTCCCGGTAACGCATACATCATTTGAAATGGAACCGGCCCGTCAGAGTAAATTCCATTCAGCACAAAGTTCATATTTGCTGATTTGAATGTTGGTACAAAACCGCTTAGTGTTAGTTTGTATGATTGGAAATCAAGACTGCTGTTAAGGGTACCGGTATTACTTAAAAGCATTTCGCCGGAAAGAATAGCCGTAAACCTTCCTTGTGATGTTCTTCTTCTAAAATATCCGTCTTCAATATATTTTCGGAAGTCGAGTTGAAATCCTGCAGTAAAAGCGTTTATTCTTGTTTCGTAAATTGTTTTATTAGTATTGTATTTTTTTTCTTTATTAAAAATTGAAAAATCAGAATTGTTGTAAGCATTGTTATCTGTCCGATTAAGTAATCCCAAAGACAATCTTAACACGGGAAAAACTTCACTCCATAGTTTTATAGAAAATCCTTTTGTGTAGTAGTAATCTTTGAAATCATATTTACCAAAAAGATTTGAAAGAGTAGAAGTAAGTTTATTATAGCGGATTGATTCACCAAAAAGCTCTGTTAATTTTGTGAACGCATTTACGGAAATCGAGTTAGTTCTATATTCACCCATAAAATAAGTTGAAGAAAAATCTGTTTTGAATCTTTGATCACTGAATCCGTATGAAAAGTCAATTCGGGAATTAAGTCTTTTATCTGCTGCTTGAGAAATATTTGCGCCGTAATTTAAAGTATGCCCTTCAACCGGATTGAAAGAATAAAGTCCAAGCGGTCCAGTAATAGATAAATTATCGTTCACATTAATGCTGGAGGATAAAAACGAAAAATTATCCCAGAAAGTTCTTGGTATAGCTTCAAGACTATCAATTCGTTTATAAGCTTCAAGTTCTTCGTTTGTATTTGAGATCGTTTGTGTGGATTTCCAATAAGTAGAATCTTTTTTGTCCGCATCTGATAAAACTTTTATGATAGCCATTCCGAAATAGTCATCATCAATTTGCGAATTGATTTTATAATCATAGAAAACAGTGTTCAACTCAAAACCGAATTTGAAAATGCCGAGGAAATTTCCGTCAGCAAAGATTCTATAATCCACAGGCATGTAAATATTATCTTCATAAGGGGTGTATTGCTGAAATATATTTACGCGGTTAAGGAGTCTACCCGGATTAGCGGCGTCATTTAAAGTCACATCTATTTTAACCAGAGAAAATTGATCATCGGTAATAAATATTTTTCCTACAAATCCCGGATCAGTTTTTTTAATCGGCTCTACGTGAATTTGAAAAACATTTTTGTTATCCATCGCAAGAGTGTCTTCGATAAGATAATCATAGTAATCAATTGCGTCATCGGAAATGGGGCTTGGTAAAGGGCGATTGAAAAACTGTATATCATCAGTATAAAAATTTTGAATAATTCTTCCTCCGGTGAGAATATTAACCGACGATGGAGTATTGGCGCTTTGTTTTCTTGCAATGATCTCGTCTTTGTAATTGTTCGGCTTTTTAAAGTAACCTTTGCTTTCATTTTCAATTATACCGCTAATCTTAAGTTTGCCTGTATCTTGTGCACCAATAGATAAACTTACGCTAGTGTTTGTCGATGAAAAATCCTTGGTTGTCTTAACCAACCCTTTTGTATAAGCGTGAAATTCGTATGTGTTAAGTTTATTATTTCGGTCATGTTTGGAATTGATTGCTCTTCGGATTATTTCTAATGCGGGATTTTCTCCTGGAAAGACCGTTATTTCCTGTAGATTGACTTGAACCGGTTCAAGTGAAAAATTAATGGTTTTATTTGACCCAAGCGTTACTGAAATTGTATCTGATCTGTAACCAATGAAGGAAGCAATTATTTTATAATAACCGCGGCTTAATCTAAGTTCAAAATTGCCTTCGTAATTTGCGGCTGTGCCTAATGTTGTTCCCGCAATGCGAATGTTCGAGTAGCTAAGAGAAGATGATGTGGATCTGTCTGTAACTTTTCCTTTAAGAATGAACTGCTGAGAAAAAGTAACAGATGTTAATAGTGTAAAAAGAATCAAAATATTCTTCATTTCGAAAATCCAAATTATGTTATGAAAATTAGACGAATCTTCTTGTTGTAAGTTCTATAATATTTGTTATCAAGCTGAACAAAGATAAAATATATACCGCTACCTAAAAAGGATGAAAAATATATTGTTGATGTAAAAAATAAGATATTATTTTAATGTGGTTTGTTCTTTCATAAAGGACATTTATAATGAAAATATTATTTGGCGAAGCAACAGATGTTTTATTAAATGGGGCTCAAGTAATTCCGGAAAGAACCATTAAAGCGGGTTATAAATTCAAATTTGAAACTGCGGAAGAAGTCTTAACAGATCTATTAAAATAATTTATTCGTACCAACCGACAATTTCAAAACTGCCTGTATTTGGAAATCCGGGCGGAACTGCAGTTAAGAATCTTGTATCGTAAGTATGTTTAAAACGTAATCCGTTTACCGGATTGCCATTATAATCATAATTTGCAGTTACTCTTGTATCGTGTGCAATAATTCCGCCTAAAATTTTCCAATCATGTAAAGTAGATTGACCCGTTGCGAGATTATCATCAGGACCAACATTACCGTTCATAGAATACATTGAAGCCTGAGTAATAACATCCGAGTTTGTGGTTCCTGAGTTAGATTGAATTCTAATATTCTGTTCGGCTATCATTCCTAACATATCCGTAGAGCTTGGGTTGGTTACCGGGTTATTCTGGTACTGAAGATCATCTACTTGATATATATTTCCATAACCACTCTGACTGTGTGTAGTAGCGGTTATTGTAACTTGTCCATTTAAAGTTCCTTTAGTATAAATATTACCGCCCTCAACATAAATCTTTCCATTCGGAGCTATTGTTGTGATTGGTGTAGTTATAGGTGACGACCAGGAAGAGGAACCTTGATTTTGAGTACTGTACGTTACTGTACCGCCACTATTAAAATATAATTGAACACTAATTCCTTTATTACTGAATCCTGATTTAAAAATTTTGTCAGCTCCTGATCTCAAACCTGTTGTGTCAAATGACATCGGTAAACTAACACCTGATTGAAAACCGCCATTAAAGACTGGTGCACCGGAAGGTCCCACTTGTTGTAAACTTCCCAAAGCGGTTACCTTTCCATTAAATTGAGGAGATCCATAAACTTGAAGATTAGCTTCAACATGAAAAGGTCCGTCAAATACATCGCCTGTAGCAGGTATTGCACTCATTGAAGAATAATAATTTCCGAATTTAGCAAAACTGCTCGGCTTAAGATCAACGATAACAGTTTTTGTTACACCGTTATATGTTCCTTCGGAGATAATAGTAGCTATCGTAGAGTTATAAGCAGGATCGCCGCTACACGTTCCGTAAGTATCTCCATGACCTATATGACCGGAGACAGCGGAATTTAAAATATCCATAGTTTTTTGTGCGGGAGTACCGGGTTTATGGCACAATATAGTTTTCCCTGAAGTTCCGCTGGTATTATTGCTTACATACACAGTTACAGTACCATATCCAATTGTAAGATTAGAATATCCGGCAGACCAAGTTTTATCCATAAAGATTTGATTAGCGGCCATGTTTGCACCGCTTAAGGCAATATTGTAAGCTTGAGCTGAAGTATAGTAGTTCATTGAATTGTCAACTGCTCTTGTAGTCAGATTCATAAAATTTTGTCCGAGTATAAGAAAAATTAAGCTAAAACCAAGAACTAACAATATTGCTGCTTTACCGCCCATATTTTATCTATTCCTTAAATTACGAGATGACATTCTAATCTGCCGCCAAAACACAGTTGGATATTCGTTGTTATATGCGGCGGTGCTTTCTATTTTCATATCTATTTGCATGGTTGCAATTTGACCCGGATTCGAAATTGGAAAACTCATCAGAGCTCCCAGAGCATTATAATACGAAAGATTAAATTGTGTAACACCAAGATTTGCGCCTGCAGGCGTATTATGATTTTCTACCCGGTATAACATTCTATCACGCGGATTGGGTGTCATAGTTAATTCACTTGCAGGACCTAAGTAATACCGCAGAGTATCAACAATTCCGTTCATATTTGTGTCAGTCAAAAATCTAATGCTTGTAGAATCAGCAGAAATTATTGCTTGAGACGGATCGGGAATTTTAGTCCAATCTTTACAGTAACCAATTTTTCTAAAATCATATTCAAGAAGTTGAACAACTTCAACGAGATTACTTTGCACTATTACTTCGCCGCCATAATTAAAAGTATTTTGTGTTGCAGCATCATCCAATCGCCACAGAATTACCAACAGTATTCCGCCAACAATCGTTGAACCTAATATGTCAAGTAAAGTACTAAATCCCATTTTTTTCTACCTGAAATAAAAATAACTAAAAATAGTTGACAGTCTTACAGTATCGGGCATAGATGGACTAGTAACAGTAACTCTTAATCTCTTATGCCATGTTCTTACATTTGCATTGGTATTAGGTGCAGTTGGAGTAACATAATCAACAACAGCAGTTGCTGTAAAATTAGCCGATAGAAATGTTGCATCGCCGGCAGTATTTTTTGTATAACCATTAAAGTCATCAAAGTCATCAAAGTCCGGATAGACTTCACCAGTTTCGCGACCCAGCGAACCGGGAGCCGTTAGTGAATTTAAATTTGTAACTGAAGCACCGACAGTTGCCGCATCGAAAGCTTTGTCTGTTGCTTGCTCAATAATTGATGTTCCCAAAGAGACAGCCATCACCTCGTACTTGGTTTGATTAACCGCAGTATTTGTACTTAGGAAACTGTTATTAATCCGTAATATTACTATAGAGAGAAGCAGTAGTGCGGCTATAGTGAGCATCATTTGACCGGTATTCATTTATCTCTACGAATTTTGTTGGTTAAAAAATAGGTAAAATCCGAAAAAGTATCTATTCAAATATCGTGCAAAAGAATTTTAGGTGTTTTCGAGCATATTATTAGAATTACTGTAATAGTTACAAGTATTATTGTTCCAAATCGATCGGATGTGTTTCGAAAAATCAAAGTTTCTACGAAAGTTATTATATTGAGCTTAAGATTAAATACCTGATGAATGAAAATGGAATCTCAAAATGCAATAAACATTCTTGTAGCCCTAAATTTGTTCGTTTCTATGAGTGCAAATTACTCAGGTGCAAAAAAAGGACTTAAAACATCTATTACTAAGGTTGTAGAAAGACCGGCAACATTTCTGCAAAAAGTACCTCCTAATATTGCCGCTTTAGTTCTTATACTAACAATCTTATCTATCTTTAAAATTGGATCACTAACAGATAGTTTTGAAATTCAATTTGAAAATATTCGCATTGCCGGACTAATTATGTTTCTAATTTTTTCTTGGCTTCAAGTATGGACATACAAATCACTTGGGAAAGATTATGCACAAGATATTGTTATTCTAAAAGAACACCAGCTACACACAACGGGGATCTATAAATTTATTCGTCATCCGCAATATATCAGTCAAATACTTTCAGACCTTGGTGCAGGACTAGCGCTATTAAGTTTTACAATTGTTCCGATAGTAATTTTATTTGAACTGCCTCTTTTTATAATGCGAGCGTCGGTTGAAGATAAGCTGCTTCAAAAGTATTTCGGTGAAAAGTTTGCCGCATATAAAAAGCAAAGCGGGTTTATTATTCCGTTCATCGGATAATTGTTATGAAAACCAAATTATTTCTGTTTATAATCTTATTGACTGCCTCGATTACATTTTCGCAGCGTCTATATAAAATTTCAGTTCAGATTTCAGGAAGAGAAGAAACATTATCATATGTTACTAAAGCAGGAATTGACTATGCATCTGCAAAAGAATTATCATCTCTTCTTGGCGTAACACAGTTTTTCAATGCTGAGGCAGCAAAGATTGAACTTAAGTTCAAAGATTATATTCTCAAGTTTACAGCAAAAAATCAATTTGTAATTCTCAATCGCAAATCTGACGGCGCACGATCAATTTTTCAAATTCCCATTTCTACATTATTGTTAAAGGAAGATGTGTTTATTCCTCTCATCTATTGTATTGAATATATAAGTCTTGGTTACGGGGAAAAAATTTCTTTCGACAGCCGCGCTAAAAACTTAATTATTAATGAAGAACCGTTTGCGGCAGAGTCTTTTGTTACTGCAAAACAATCCCAAGAAAAAGAAATTAAACCACCTGATCCAGAAACTCCGGTCGAAAAGGTAAGTTCGAAGTATGATATAAATTCTATTGAAGTGGAAGAAAAATCTAACGGAACATTAATCCGACTTAAAGCGAGCCGCAAATTAAATATTCCAAGGCACTCAATAAACAATAACACTTTGTATGTGTTCCTATCGGGAGTAACAATAGCGCCGGATATTATTAACTTAGTCAAACATGCGGGACTTGTTCAACGGATCAAAAAAACAGTAATCACATCTAGAAATAATCAACTGGAGTTTGTTCTAAACGATGGATATTCCACAACCGAAGCATTACAAGATTTAGATAATAATGATATTCTTATTACAATTCACAATAAACTTTTTGATTCTACACCATTAAATGTTGATGATGCAAGATCCAAATGGCTATTTGATTCTGTTGTAATTGATGCGGGGCATGGCGGAAAAGATCCCGGAGCTATTGGTGTAACAGGAGTGAAGGAGAAGAATGTAAATCTTGCAGTTGCTCTAAAACTTGGAAAATTAATAGAGAAAAATCTTCAGGGAGTTCACGTAGTATTTACACGTAAGACAGATGAGTTTATTGAACTATATAAAAGGGGGAAGATCGCTAATGAAAATGGAGGTAAACTTTTCATTTCAATTCACTGCAATTCAACCGAAGCTAAAGATATTTCGTATCGCGGATTTGAAGTTTATCTTTTACGTCCCGGCAGAACTTCGCAGGCAATTAAAATTGCAGAATTTGAAAATAGCGTAATCAAATACGAAGACAATCCCGATCGTTATCAAAAACTTACAGACGAAAATTTTATTCTAGTAAGTATGGCGCATTCTCAATTTATGCGTTACTCAGAAACATTTTCCGATCTCTTAGATCAAGAGTGGAAAAAAGATGTAAAGATTCCCGTTTTAGGTATTAAGCAGGCGGGGTTTTATGTTCTGGTTGGTGCTTCCATGCCTGGAGTTTTAATTGAAACCGGATTTTTATCTAACAGAAAAGATGAAGCTCATCTTGCAAGCACAGCAGGGCAAAATGAAATAGCCCAAGCAATTTTTTCTTCTATTAAAAAATATAAAGAGAATTACGAGAAAGAATTTGGGAAGTAGCTGAAAGCTGATAGCCATGTGATTTGTTATTCAAGACTCATCGCCTTAACTTTACATCGTTAAATTTTAATAGAGGTTTATTGTAGATGACTAATGCACAAAAATGGGTTGCCGCTTTTCTTGGTCTATTTCTTATTCTTTTTTTACTTGGAAGAATTACACGCAAAGAAGCACAGGCAATGCCATCAACGATGGGACAAATGGGACAGCAAACGACTCAAACTACTTCTGCAGCCGACGGACAAACGTTAACAAAGCAGCTTGGTTGTATTACTTGCCACGGAGAAAATTTACAGGGAACGCAAACGGCTCCCGCTTTAGCTAATATTAATAAAAATTGGACTCGTGACGGATTAATAAATTATCTGCGCAATCCTTCATCTTACAGCGGCGGTTCACGTTTTGATGCGTTCCGTGAGAAATACAAAAGCACAATTATGCCTTCTTATGAAAATAGGGACGTAAAAGAGCTTGGCAGGATTGCAGAATTTTTATTAACCAAATAAATAATTATCAATCGGTAGTGATATAAAACCCGATTTCATAGGAACCGGGTTTTATTATTTTAAAGAATAATTTTTTTGATCATCTCAGCCGTATCATTCGAAAATAAAATAACATCTAATCATAATCTTTCTTTTCTAATTGCGGATATGCTAAAACCAGCAGAGGTATAAAATTAAAAATATCTCTCTTTCAAAATTTTAAGATGATGATGTGCATGTCCGGTCATGATATATGCAAGTGCGCGTACGGAAAGTTTATTCCCATTTGAAGTGCCGGTACGTATAGACATCTCGTCAGTAAAATTTTTGAACATCAGCATATTTGATGTACGTAATGCACAAAACTCTTCAACAAGATCTGCTAGTTTGATCTCACTGTAATTTGATTGATGAATATATTCGTTCTCGTCAAATCCATGAAGATCTTTATTATCGTTGCGTGCAAAACGTAGTGCGCGATAAGCAAAAATTCTCTCAGCTTCTAAAATATGACCGAGAACTTCTTTAACGCTCCATTTCTCGGGAGAATAACGGAACTCCGATTGTTTTTTGGTAACATTTTTGAATAATCTTTTTACTTCAGCGATTTGCTTGTTCATACTTTTAACAACATCCCCGTCCGGAACTTTTTCAATATAAGTATGATAGTATAAAGCGTATTCATCTTTGTTGGGCCGTTTCATTTTTTACCTCTATGAAATATCACGTGTTAAATAATCGTTATAATCCAGAACGATACGGGAATATTCTTCCTTCATAAGAGGTGAAGAAAAAATAAAATCCGCAGATGCTCTGTTACATGCAATAGGAATATTCCAAACAACAGCAATGCGAAGAAGTGCTTTCACATCAGGATCGTGCGGCTGAGGTTCAAGCGGATCCCAGAAAAAAATCAGCACATCAATTTTATTTTCTGAAATTTTTGCGCCAAGCTGCTGATCGCCTCCGAGAGGACCACTTTGCAATCGGGTTACATTAAATCCCAAATCTTGTTCAAGCAATTTTCCGGTTGTTCCCGTTGCATAAATTTCATGATCACCAAGATTACCGCGGTTGAATTTTGCCCACTCTATCAAATCTTGTTTCTTGTTATCATGAGCAACGAGAGCAATCCTTTTCTTTTTCTTCATTTCTACGTTGATAAATTTATTCATACATCTCCTAATTATATTTTATTTTTTCCTTTAACATCGCACTAAAATAATAACAGCATAAAGTAAAATATTATTTCTTGAACTTACTTAACAAATCAGCAATAGCATCTTTATGTGCCATGAATCCAAGCATTTTTAGCTTCACATAATTTTCTTGGTAAAAATAATATCCTTTATCACCTACATTGAATGAACCCGAACCTGAATCTTTTATTAAGTACCAATCTTTACCATCTTTATTTAAATAACCGACCATGTGAATTCCGTGGTCATCGCCGGTTGTTCCGTTGCTAAAACGAAATTGCCGTGCGGACTCATCAATATATTCAGAAGGAACATCGAATGAAGGAATCATAGCAACTTTTGCGTGCGATTCGATTCCGGCTTCAGAAACATCTCCGAAAATTGCGAGTGTAAATCCCTTTCTGATTGTACTTTTTATAGTTGACATAAAAACATCGAGAGGAACATTATAGTAGTCTTTGTTATGCCACCAATTATCCGGGACCTCATACTCAACTTTTTCATAATATGGTTTTTGCATTAACGACATAACGGCAACGTAATCATCTAAGTTAAGCCCGACTATTTTACTTAAATATTCTTTTGGTGTGTATTCTTTTCCATCAACAGTAAATTTGGTTGGCGGTTCGCCCAGATAATGATTTAAAATTGATTTTACAGTACTAACAACTTCATCTTCGTTCCATGAATTTGTATTCTTGATACCGATTAGATAATTGTTGATCTCTTGAAACATTTTTCCGTGATCGTTATGTTTTTGTCCCGGTAGTTTTCCGTCGTAAACATTTTCCGGTACGATACCATATTCTTTCCAAATTCTAATAACTGCATTTGCTTCCGATCCTTCACCGATAGCCGAATTTCCTCTTTCGGTTACGAATCTTCTAACCTTTGCCAGATATTCCCAATAAGCAGTCCAAATCTCTGAGAGTTTAATTTTTATGTTATGAATTCGATAAACTTCAGATTCCAAGTAAGATGTTGTTGAGAAAGACCAGCAAGTTCCGGTGTTGCCTTGATTGATGGGATCATTGTGCCAGTAAGATGTGAATTCATTTTTTGATTTAGGAAGATTAAGTCCGGTATAATCCATTTTAAATATTTTATTATCGGACTTTTCTTTTTTGTTGAAATCATCAATCCCTTTTTGGATTTCATCCCAAAATTCACTTTTCGGTTGAACAAATGTTCCCTTATCATGAACTTGTGCTGTGATTAATCCGCTTAATAAAAAGGTGAATAGAAAGATTTTAAAATTCTTCATTTTATTTCTCCGGTTATTCTAATAATGGACAAATTTTACACATCAAAATTAATGAAAGAAAGGGAAGATTGTATAGATAAATTTGATAGAAATAAAAGCGTATCTTTTTATAAATTGAGATTGCTTTTGAAAGTTGATTTGCGATAGTTTCAATTAAACTAATCTTGAAATCAAGGAGAGATTATTATGTACTCACGTCGACAATTTTTAAATAGGTTTATGATTTCTACAGGCGGTGCATTTATTGCTTTAAGAACCGATGCCTTTGCACGTGCAACAGAAGCATTAGCTAAATTAAATCCATCAGTCTCTCCGGTAGAATCAGCAAGTGATGAAGACTTCTGGGGCAGAATTCAATCGGCATTTGATGTTGATCGTTCGCTAATAAATTTAAATAACGGCGGCGTTTCACCATCTCCGCGAGTTGTTATAGATGCTTTCAAACGTTATGTAGATTATTGTAACCAAGCACCGTCATATTATATGTGGCAGCATGTTGAACCTAAAATCGAAACAGTACGTGAAAAATTAGCAATTGTATTCGGATGTGATAAAGAAGAAATCGCAATTACTAGAAACGATAGCGAATCGCTGCAAATCATTCAACTGGGAATTGATTTTAAACCCGGAGATGAAATTCTTACTACCACGCAAGATTATCCCCGCATGTTAACAACATTTAATCAAATGGAAAGACGAATAGGTATAAAAGTAAACAAGGTTCAATATCCGACTCCTCTCATAAATAAAGATGATTACGTAGAAGCACTCAAAAACGGAATTACTTCTAAAACTAAATTGATTTTAATAAGCCATACTTGTTTTCTAACCGGGCAGATTCTTCCTGTACGTAATGTTTGCAGAGCAGCACATGAAAAAGGGATTGAAGTTATTGTTGACGGGGCACATTCGTTTAATCATTTTCCTTACACTCTTGCAGATCTTGAATGTGATTATTTCGGAACTTCACTTCACAAATGGACTTACGCTCCGATCGGAACCGGAATGTTGTATGTAAAAAGAGATCTAATTAAAAAAGTATGGCCGTTAATGGCGGCATCAAAAGAAATGGAAGACAACATCCGCAAGTTCGAAGAGATAGGAACTCATCCGGCCGCAAATCATAATGCGATTGCAGAAGCTCTTGCATTCAATGAAGCAATTGGGATTGACAGAAAAGCTGAAAGATTCCGCTATCTTCACAAACGGTGGATCAATCGTGTTAAAAAATATGATAACGTTAAATTTTTGATTGATATAGATGATGAATCTAATTGGGCGGGGATAGTGAATTTTAATATTACAGGAGTAAACATCAGTAAACTTGCTGAGTATTTATTAAATAAACATAGGATCTTTGTAGTTGTTATTATTTTTGAAGAGTTCAAAGGGTTACGCATTACACCAAATGTTTATACAATGGTTTCTGAAATGGATCTTTTCGCAGATGTGATTGAATCTGTTGCGCGTGGTGAAGTAAAAGAAGTATTGGAATAACTATCGGTTGTCAGCCATCTACTTTTAGTGATTTTTTTTAGCCGATTGCCGACAGCTGATAGCATTAATGAACTTGTTTTAAGATGGTTTGATTAATCGGACCAAAAAGATCTTTAAAATTATATCCCATACTTATTAAATCATTCTTTTTAGAAATTAAAAAATCTTTTACGGTCTCAATGCCAATAACTTTTGTAATGCCTATACGCAGTACTTGTTCTTTATCAACATAAACATCACCTTTATATGGAAGCATCGGATTATATTCAAGATCTCGTTCTTTAATTAAAGGTCGTAAAGTATTTTCAAATTCAGCCGGAACAGATTTTACAATTCCAACCAATTCAAAATTAGGAACACCATCGCGTATGGCAAGAACAATTCCTCCGCTGCAACCTTTATTGAATACCGCATCAATTAGAAAAATATGTTTTTCTTTCCCCGGACTGCTGACAATTCCTTTCGAGATCATTTTATAGTTCATTGGAAATCCAAATACATAAACAAAACTTCCCCATTCAAGTTCTGCTGAATTACCCCAGGTATAGTTGAAAGTTGTCATCCTTAAAGTTTCATTTAAAGTATATCTTCTTCCGAGCAATGCGATATCCATATTTTTATCTTGAAGAATTATATCAAGTTCTCCGCTCTCAGGAAAATCGGCGACATAATTTGTTTGTTTCGATTTGATAGAGATACTCTCGATAAATTGAGATGAAGTTCCATCTGGGTTTACAAAATATGAAACAACTGTATCCGGGAAAGAAACGATATGAGCAACAGTTAACAGCGCAACTAATCCTTGGTTGGCAAATATTATTGTTCCGGTTCCGGATGCGGTACGATTGAAATAAACTTTCTCAACTGCATTCTTTTCAAAATCTATTTGATTCAGTTGTCGTAAAGTAAAAATTTTATTGCGATTGAACACATAGCTTTCATAAAATGCTATACTGTTTATTAAGCGGATAGAATTACTTACCTCTTCAAGCTGTTGTGATGAATTTCTGTATGGAAACTCACTATCGTATTTGCCGTCATTTAAGGTGGGGTAAACTTTTTCAAAAATGGACGATGAAGTACATGAGAGAATTGAAAATAAAAGCGGCATTGCAAGTAATGTTCTAATTTGAAATTTTCGAATCATTGTTTTACCTGAGTGGCTGCTTATCTGAAGTAAATCTAACAGAAAAAAACATGTTAATAAAGGGGGAAAACTAAGGTCTTGGCGGATATAAATCCGCGCCAAGACTAAAAATTGATTATAAGTTTTTCATCCAAGCACTTCGTAATTCAAGTTGTTGTTCTGAAGCATCATCTAGAACCTTAAATTGATGTTTGATCGCTCTGGGCTGTATAGAACATGTTACTTCTTTTTCTTGACCGTTCCGTTCTATTGTAAGAACAAATATGCCGCCTACTTTTATATTTCTCATAAAGCCGAATTTGCTTTGTGCATTTTGTAAGGTAACTTCTTCACCGTTCACTTTAGTTATTAAATCAAGTACGTGAACACCATCGGCGGTTGGGTTATCTACACGAATGACGATAAACTTATTATCTTTTACTCCAATCCCAAACCCAAGAGAAATTTTTGAACTGTCTATACCTATAAATTCTTTGTATTCAATTCCAAGTTTTCCAAAATATTCCGCGACAGGCAGTTTATCTGTTCCTTTAATATATCTATTGATAAAATCTGCGATCTCGGGATAAGTACGATTTACAAATTCATCAAAGAAATCTTTTTCGCTGAATGCTTTGTTAACACCATAGTCTTTATAAAGTTGATTTAGTACTTCCCGCAATCCCTTTTTCCCTTTTGAAAGTTCGAGCAGACGGATATCAAGCAGGCAGCCGACAACAGCACCCTTTTGATAAATATTCCCATATTGATCTTGTCTTTCTGTTGAATGAAGAGAAAGATCAACAAGTGAAATTGTTGGGTCGTAATTATCGTTGACAATAAGTTTAGATTTCATATCAGCAAGATAATCGTCAAGAGAAATAAGATAATCTCGTAACTGAAGAATGTCGGAAGCCCATTCAGTTACTCCTTCATACAACCAAATATGTTGAGACATAGTCGGTTTTTCAAAATTGAAATTACCAATTAATTCACTATGAATATTTAACGGAGTAACAACATGATAAAATTCGTGAGCAGCCATTGACTTAATCTCTTTAGCTACATTTTCTTCAAGAGGACTTTCGTTGAGGATATATTCGGAACTAAAATTATGTTCCCACGCACCAGCAGAAAAATTTTCAAAATGGAAAAGAAAAGTATAATGATCCACAGGAAGTCCTTGTGTGAATTGACTTGTAGCCGTCAGCATATCTTCGAGTAAGATTAATATTTGATCTGAAGTAACTTTCCCGGTCTTGGAATAAGTATATACTTCAACTGAAGTGTTCTCAATTTTGGTTGTTGTTTTTGTAAGATTACCAAGGAGGATCGGAGAATCAACAACATAATCATAATCGGGCGCATCGTAAAAACCATCTTTGTCAAGATTTAATGCTGTACCAGCTATCCATTCTTTTGGATAATCCAATTTTATTTTAATTGGAGTTTTCTCCATCCCATGAAAATATCCGAAAACGCATTGACCGTTTATCAGCGCATTGTCTTTTTCTAAAGATGTTCCGCACATTGCATAGACCGGATTTTCTTTTACAGGAGTATCCCACGTTTCGGCAATTGTATAAACTAATTTTGCTGTCTTAGTAGGTTCTTCAAGTTCCCATTGATTGGTTGAGATTTGCTTTGATCCCAATTCATTTCCTTTATCATCATAAGCTTTGAATGAACGGACAAATCTGCCTATATCCATTGTCTGATATGTTCCCGGCGCAGTTGATGCAAACTGATAAATTTTATTTTGCTCTGTAAGTTTTTCGGGTACTAAAGTAACTTTGAAAAGATCATCTGCACGATCATTTAAATTTACGTAAAATTTTTGCTGAGCAGATATTGCCGTTAACGAGGCAAGAAGAAATAAAACTGTTAGGAATAAGAATCTAATTTGATTTTTCATTTATCAGACTTCCTTAATTTTTGAATTGAGTAAATATTAAGACGATTTGTAAATGATTAAGTTCTTATTATTACCTAAATAGCCACTAAGATAATTCACCTTAGATATTCTAGTACTTGGTAGAGTATTATTTATTCTCCGGTAATTTTTCAAAGAGTAATTCAGTAAAAATGAAGTCGGGAGAATTTGGAACTTCGAAAGTCATTTTCTTAATATCATAATTAAAATTCACATCAGATTTTACCCAGCTGCGGGTTAAAAATTCATCTTCCCAATCAATATAAAACATATCATAAATTCTTGAGATAGGTCATTTAATAAATTCGAGCAATAAGAATTTAGATATTTCATTATTCGTTTACTAATTCCTTAAATGGGCTTGTAAAGAATTCCGGGAAGCGTCTAATTACACAGTGTCCTATCATTTCCGCAATCTCTTCAAACTTGAGAAGGTTTGTATTAACAATAGAATGATAGATAAGAGGGTCTTCAATATTTTTATGAAAATATTTCCAGATATAATTTTTTCTGGATTCGTCCTCCTCTTTAATAAAATCAGTTGCGGTTTTCCTGTCAACATTGTAAAGCTGCATCGCATTTTCAATTCTGAAACTAAGCGGTGCAACAAACCGGATATGGAAAGCATTCGGAATTTTTGCTGTTATTATATTTGCACCTCTTCCAACAATAATTACGTTTCCATATTCAGCAAGTTTTAAAATTGTGTGTGAGGTTTTGTGGAGAAGAGAAAGTTTTGAAGGAGAAATTCCCAATATCTCTCCGAACCACGAATCAATTTTGTGCTGTTTCTCTTCCGATAGATATTTTCGAAAATGTTCGGGCAGGTGATGATCTTCCATTATCTTTTCTATCAGATCACGGTCAAAATAGGTCCAATCGTTATAATTATCGATGGCATAATGATTAAAATACTCAATTAAATTTTCGCAGATTGCTACAGCGCCAATTCCAGTTTCGCGGGAAATTGTGATTGTAGGACCGGGATTCATTTTTCGTTTACGGAATTCTGCTTCTTCAGATTCTTGATAATGTTTGTTAATATAAATGCGGGCTTTTTCGTAAGAACCAAGGACTTTCATATTCCACCTCCCGATTAAGTTATAAAATGGAGGAGAGGAAATTTCTACATGCAATTTAATTAAAAATTTAGATTAGAAATAATCCGCAACTTTCGTTGCGGATTAAGGGTAGAGGTAAGTGAAAATTTTTTTATAAGTGTGTTAATCTAAATTTGGATGTTTTTTATGATAATCAGTTGCATCTTGAAAAGCTTTAGCAACAGCGATTATTTTTCCTTCATCGAACAGTTTCCCCATGAATGTAATGCTTGTTAATGTCCCTTTTTTAGTGAAACCAGTTGGCACTACAACGGAAGGATGTCCAGTTAAATTTGTCAGAAGTAAATTATTTCCTTCCCAAGATGGGGCAATGTAGACATCAATTTTTTCCATCAGCTTTTGCATTTCTTGAATTAGCATATAGCGGATTCTGTTTGCGTTAATGTATTCTACTGCAGGAATAAATCTGGATGCACGGAAAATATTAGGCCATGCGCCTTTAAATTGACGGGCGAGCAGATCATCTTTATTAGATCGTGTTAGTTCATCAAAAGCGGCACCCGCTTCTGCTGTTAAAATAATTTGAATATCATTTACTGCGACATCCGGCAAATCTATCGGGATCAGCTGAGCGCCGAGCGCTTCTAATTTTTTTAATGCTAAAGAATCATTTTGATGGAAAGAATATTTCTTCGCGAAATCATTTTTCAAATAACCAATCTTTAGTTTTTTAAAATCAACTTTGGAATTATAATTAAACGGTACATCATAAAGAGTCTGATCTTTTCCGTCAGTTCCGCGGATAACATCAAAAACAATTGCGAGGTCTTCAGCATTTCTACAGAGTAGGCCGATCTTATCCATAGACCAGCTTAATGCCATTGCGCCGGCGCGACTTACACGTCCGTAACTTGGGCGCAATCCCGTTACACCACAAACTGTTGAAGGAGAGACAATTGATCCCCAAGTTTCTGTTCCGATAGCAAACGGAAGAAGTCCGGCAGAAACAGATGAAGCAGAACCTGCCGATGAACCGCTCGATCCTTTTGTTGTATCCCACGGGTTGCGAGTCATTCCGCCGAACCAAACGTCATCCATTGCAAGTTCGCCCATTGAAAGTTTTGCACACAATACAGCGCCGGCATCTTCCAGTTTTTTTATTACTGTTGCGTCTTCGTCTATCATTTGTTCTTTGAATGGTGCCGCTCCCCATGTAGTCCTGTAATCTTTTGTTGTAAGCAGATCTTTTACTCCAAACGGAATACCGTGAAGCATGCCTCTGTATTTTCCTTTTGAAATTTCTTCATCGGCTTTTTTTGCCTGCTTAAGTGCAAACTTTTCGGTAAGCGTTATTACAGAGTGAAGTTTTGGTCCGAATTTTTTTAATCTATCAAGAAACATTTTTGTTAACTCAGTTGAACTCACTTTTTTTGTTTTAATTAAGTACGATAGCTCGCCAACAGAGTAATATATAAGATCTTCGATCTTAGCAGGCATTTTTGTACCGAAGTAGCTGCTAAATTTTAACGGGTATTGTTTTCGTTCAAACTTAAAGCCGGCAGGAATCGGATTAAAAAGAATTGCTGGTGGAATGCTGTTATCCAAACGAATCTTGTGAATATTTGTATAATAACCGAGTTGTTCGTTCAGTGCGTCCTGCATTGAATCACGCTCGACATCTGTAAATTCAATTCCGAATATTTTTTCTGCATTGGGGATATCTTCTTTTTTGATCTTTTTTTCTGTTTGCTGGGGGAAAGAGATTTGTGAACTAAGAAGAAGTAATATGATAAATTTTAAGAATGAAATATTTTTTAATGATTTCATAATGATGTCCATTTTAGATTTTATTTAATTTCTGATTTACAATATATAAAGCGTACACAATCAATGATCTATTGTGAAAATTATGGATTGACGGAAAGGGAAGCAATGTTTATTTAATGATAAGTAAAAATTCTGAGTTAAGAATAATTTTATTAACTTTGTTTTATCATGGTTGAAAAATACAAACACATTATTTGGGATTGGAACGGAACCATAATTGACGATGTGGATCTTTGTGTCGAACTCATCAACTGGCTGTTGAAAGAAAAAAATCTTAATACAATTACAAAAGAAGAATACAAGAATGTATTTACAATACCAGTAAAGAATTATTATGCCGCACTTGGATTTGATTTTGATAAAGAACCGTTTGAAGTAATAGGTAAAAGATGGATGGATGAATACGAACGCAGAAAATTTGAATGTATGGTTTATGATGGCGTTGTTGATGTAATGGAGAAAATAAATAAACTTGGAATCGGGCAGTCAATTCTATCGGCGTATTCCCAACATACACTTGAAGAAATGGTAGCACATTTCAGTCTTACTAAATATTTTTCTCACATTGTGGGTCTTGATAACATTTACGCTGCGGGAAAACTTCATCTCGGTAAAGATTTAATGAAACGTCTCGGAAACGGAAAAGGGGAAACTCTTCTTATAGGCGATACTGAACACGATTACGAAGTTGCGACTGAGATTGGTGCGGATTGTATCTTAAGTTCAAACGGACATCAAGACAGGGAGAAGTTGGAAAAAACAGGTGCCTTAGTTATAGATAATATACGTCAACTTCTGTGAACCGAAATTAAAATTTTAATTCAAACAAACTCATCGGATCAATTCTTTTTTTGTACCACTGAACACCAAGATGTAAGTGCGGACCGGTTGCGCGTCCGGTTTCACCAACAAGACCGATCGCTTTTCCTTTTTGAACTTTCTGATTATCCTTAACTAAAATTTTACTCATATGAAGATAAACACTTGTTAATCCTTGTCCGTGATCAAGCAGAACAAAATTTCCATTATAGAAAAAAGCTTTACCAGCAATTCGAACAATGCCGTCAGTTATTGCACGAATGGAATCTCCTTCCGAACCGCCAAAGTCAAGACCATTGTGAACGTTGCTTGGTTTGCCGTTCAAAATTCTTTGAAGCCCGAACGTTGCGCGTATATCAACGCTATCAACGGGATAAACAAATCCTTCCATAAATAAAGCATCTTTAACTTTACCGACTTTTGCCCTGGCAGATTTCATGAGCTGTGCTTCATGCTGAATTCTATTTCTTAATTTCTTCGGTGGGGTAACATACTTACTTGCTAATCGGAGCCGTTGTTCTTCATATTCTTTTTTTTCTATTGTGTATTCGTAAGTCTGAACTTTTTTGTTTTTGAATTTTACATTAAGCAAAAATTTTCCGGATGCGTCACGATCAAAACCAAAAACAAAAATACTGTTCTTATCAATTTGAAGTTTAATATTGTCTAATGTTGCGCTTACTATTTGATCTCCTTTCGCAATTACAATTCCGCCGGGCTTTGCCTCACCTAAAAATTTTATTTCTTGTGCACTAATTGAAATTGAAATGCAGATAACGAACAGAATAATAAAATATTTCATTAAGTGATAACTCCGCTTTCTTGTTAAAATAATAAAAAGATAATGACTGGCAAGGTTAATATATATTCCAAAAGGCAGAAAGCTGGCCAGAGAAAAAACGGTAGCTGGAATTATCGCGCGATGTACTTCCTATGCTGATCTTTCCCGAGAGAATTAATTTTTTTATTGGAGTGTATTCTGCGTCTATATGTCCTTCAAGTGCAACAAGAGTACTTTGCGGAATTATTCCGATCTTTCCGCCA
The DNA here is from genome assembly GCA_026390775.1 of Ignavibacteriales bacterium. Lineage (NCBI taxonomy): Bacteria > Pseudomonadati > Ignavibacteriota > Ignavibacteria > Ignavibacteriales > Ignavibacteriales bacterium. Next base: position 1,375,356 of record JAPLFF010000007.1, read on the forward strand.
ATCGAAACTCTTAGATTTTCTTTTTTATCAAGATCATTATCCAGCCATATACAATGCGATTCAAAATTACGTGGTGAATAATAGTAATCGGATTTAACTTTATAATTTGAGTAAGCATACTCGTAACCGAGTGCAAAATCCGACCAGAAATATTTTCCTAATCTAATATTAAAATCATTGCCTGCATTGCCGTCATTGATTGCAACATACTGAAAGAACCCCGAAGTTTTTAATCCTTCTCTATTTCTGTAATAACCGTTAAACTTATATAAAGCCGCGTATTGCCGTATATCAATTAGATAAGGTGAATAAAGAATTAATGCAGCATCGGTGTTTTGATAAGTGAGGTTAACACCTATTGTATCTCTTTTTTCATAGCGGAAGAATATATCATTGTCATCACGTGTAAATTTTCCTAGTACGGTACTTATTCCTAAACCGACACCGAGACTAAGATTATTTGAAAATCTCAAAAGAAATAATCCTTTGAATGTTGTAAAGAGCTGTTCACCGGTAAAAGAATACCCGGTTGGATAGCTGTTGATTATATCTTGATTGAGACTTGCGGAATTAGCTCTCATTGAATTGCGGAAAAATGAAATTCCGAACGAAAGAAATTTTGTAACACCAAGTTCTAAACGTGCACCACCGCCGAATAATCTAAAACTCATGTTATCTGTGTAATAAGAAACAGTGGGATTCACACCAACATAGCTCGGGAAAGTTTCGAAGATAGATGCAATACCGGTAATCGGCAGCCAGCCTTTTCTTTGTTTGATCGCTGAGATCTGAGTAGAATCTATATCTTTCCAGTCGAGTAAATTGTTATAAACCATCCGTGCGGAATCCGGTTCGCCGAACTTTGCATAAGAATCACCAAGAGATAAATTTGCATCATAGTCGGATGAATCTTGTCTTACTATATCCTTAAACTCATGAATAGCATTAACGGTATCGCCCATTGCATAATATAGTTTCGCTCGTTGTAACTGTGCTTCATAATTTGGTCCTGCAGAAAGAACTTGATTGTAAGTCTCGAGTGCTTTGGAATAATCTTTTGCACAGAAGAGAACATCGCCGTATTCCTTAATAATTTGATTACTTGGTTCTGCTTTTGATAAATAATCTTCGTAGAAGGGAAGAGCACCTTTGCAATCTTCGGCAGCAACTTTAAGACGTCCTTCTTCTAGAATTGCGTAAACTTTTTCTTCTTCAAAACGCATCTTCTGCCAATCAATATTTGATTGCAGTTTAATTACATCATCGTTAGTGGGATCTATTCCTTTTGCAATATCTGCTTCTTTTTGTGCAGCTTCAAAATCTCTTTCAATCAATTTGATTGAACCCGTTGAAACTAGAGCTTGAACATTATCCGGTTTAGCTTTTAAAACATTATTTAGATATTGTTTTGCCAGATCAATATCACGGTTTATCCAAACAGATACTTGCGCACGGAAAAGTTGGTAATCAAGATTGTTGGGGGAATCCTGCAATAGCTTGTCTGTAATTTCAATTGCTTTATCAAACTCGCGGCTCCATGCCGAGATGCGCGCCCATCTGAAACGAAGTGATGCATCTTTTTCTTCAGGATTCTGTTCGAAATATTTATTTAGCATAACCATTGCGCTGTCATATTCGGTTAAGTATTCGTAATACTCAACAAGCATTTTAAGAGCATCTTTATCTGCAGTGTTAGAAGCGAGCCGAACTTTAGCGGTATCTAATTTTTCTCGGTAGGTTTTTATCCGCGTCTCTGTAACGTATGCCCACTTCTCTTTATATCTTGTGTCGTCTGATTTTGTAACACCAATAATTTGTAATTGCTGATAAGCTTCTTCAAGACGATTTGCCTGAATTAAATCATCAACCAATTTAAAACGTGTATCGAGATCATTGGCATTTCTTCTTAGAATACGATAGTAACGATCTATCGGATATTCTTTTTCGAATGCGCGCGGATTTTCTTGAGTTACGTATGCTTTGTTTGTCGCCATATCAAGTCCGTCCTGCGCTTCCTTAAAAAACGGTTTGAAGCCAAGTGCATTCTCGAATGCTTTTATTGCGATTTGATATTTACCAAGCCACATTGTAAAATATCCGTAACGGCTCCATAAACGCCAATCGGTTGGATAACGGTCGGTAAATTTTTTAAGAATTCTTTCACCCTTAACGATGCTTCCGGTTTTTGCAAGAACTTCCGTGTAACGGATTATTTCATCAGGCGAAGCATTATCATCGCGTTTTAAGTATTCATCATACCATTGTTCAGCTTTATCCCAGATCTCCATCAACTTATATGTTTTGCCAATCTCTAAATAATTGAACGGTTGATTCGGATCGATAGCAATCTCGCGTAAATGTCCTTCAATTTTTTTGTTAAGTATCGGGTACCAGATACCAATAAGACGCTGAAGATTTTTTTCATATTCAGCTCTCTTAACCGCGTCTCTTGTTTCGATAGCTATCGCGCGTCTGTAATCTAAACGTCCGTATTCATACTGCTGGCGTTTTTCAAAACATGTTGCACGTAAATTATAACCTTCGGATTCCTGTGGCAGAGCGGTGATGTATTTGTTCAATTGATCAATTGCTTCGCCGTAACGTCCGGCGTTCATGTGCAGGAGAGCAGTACTCTTGTAAACTTCTATATCAACTTTTTGTTGCTGCGTAAAAGAAATTTGCGAAAGCAAAATTAGAATGAGAATAGATATTTGTATGCGAGATTTAATCATATTTATATTAATTATAAAAACCTATAACCTTCTCAAGCAGATTCATGCTTATTAATTCACGGGCATTATTTCCTAAGCCAATTTATCAAAAATTATGCAAAAAGTAACGAACGAAGAAATGTTTGATTAAGCTTTGTTTTTCATCTAAAGGGGAATTTGAGTTGGTAAATCTTGGTCTAATGTGAGACGGTAATTTGAGAAAATCTCATATTAGAATTGAAAATAGATGAACGGCTGGATATCCGCAGACTTAAACTGTGCAACGAGCCAAATAACTAAGGCGAGCAAAATTATTTTTCCCGCAAGCGGCAGCGCGGTTACTGATCTTTTGATTGCAGTTTCAATTTTAACCGGGAAGAAGTGAGAAACAAATCCGAGAACAATCAATCCGAATATTAACGGCATCTTTTCTACAAATTGTAAAGCAACTTCACCGTGGAAGAATTCAAAAATTTGTGAAATCATATCTTTCGCAATCGGCAAATCATTTAATCTAAAAAGCAGAAATGAAAATGCAATGAAGTGAAATGTTATTATAATCTGGAAGAATCTTAAAAACTTTGTGTTATTGATCTTTAACATTTTATAAAGTTTTTCTTTCGGCTTTTGTAAGAACAAAGCGATGGACATTAACACGCCGAAGTATAATCCCCAAAGAATAAAATTCCATCCGGCACCGTGCCATAAACCGCAGACAAAAAATGTAACAACGAGTGCAATCACATTGCCTAAATTTCTCCAACTTCGTAATGAAATTTGTATCGGCTTGAAAAGATAATCGAGAAGCCATTTGGAAAGTGAAATATGCCAGCGTCTCCAAAAATCTGCAATGCTTGTTGCCTTGAAAGGAGAATTGAAATTATCCATAATCTTAAAACCGAGGAATAAGGAAATTCCGATTGCTAAATCAGTATAACCGGAAAAATCGCAATAGAGACGAATTGCATAAGCATAGATTGCAAATAAATTTTCTACGCCGGTGTATCGAAGTGGAAATTCAAAAATTCTTCCGATGAAATTATCTTCAAGATAACTGCTGAGAATAACTGTCTTGAGTAATCCCGAACAAATTAAAAATGTTGCTTTGCCCATATCTTCTTTAGAAATGAACAGCTCTTTATTTATCTGAGGAAGAAAATCAGCCGCACGGTCTATCGGTCCCATCAAAACATTTGGAAAGAATGAGAGATATAAAACGAAATCGAGAAAATTCTTTGTTGGTTTTAGTGTATCGTAATAAATATCGAAGATGTATGTAAGCGCTTTAAAAGTATAGAAAGAAATTCCAATCGGTAAAAATATTTGAAGCGGACTGAACCCCGTTCCGCGTAAATCGCTAATTGCTTGCAATAAAAAATTAGTGTATTTGAAGTAACCGAGAAGAGCAAGATTAAGAATAAGAGTGAGAACAAGAAAAAATCTCTTCTTAGTAAAACTTTCTGTTGAAGCGATCCATTTTCCGAAAAAAAAATTGATAACTGCCGAAACGATTAGTATCGCAGTAAAATATCCGGCGGACAAATAATAGAAGTAAAAAGAAAAGATGATCAATGAGAGAACACGTGCCGGCTTATTGTTCTTTAAGAGATTATAAACAATAAGGAAAAAGAAAAATAGAATTAAAAAAAGACTTGTATTAAATAATAGCGGATCGCCCGGTTTATATTTAAGAAAATTCCAAATGTTTTCTATTTTGATATTAGACAGCACTATAAAATATTTCTCTTGTAATAGTATAGATGTAATTGGAAAAATATGATTTTAGATTCTTCGTTCCGGTTTTGTCGTATCCTCAGGATAACTTTGTCATTTGCCGAGCTTTGTATCAAGCAGCTTCTGTAGATCGCCAACATTTTTAAGGCGTAGCACTTCATAGCTTTTAAATTTTACATTGAAAGATTTTTCAACGGCTAAAATGATATTTATATGATTTAAAGAATCCCAACCCGGAACCTCCGAGGCAATCGTTTCGTCTTGAAGATCGAAATCGTCAAGATTCAATTCTTTGAGAATAACTTTTTTTAATTCTTGCGAGATCATTATCTGCTCCAAACTTGTTTGTCTTCACGACTTAAAATTCTTTCTTTATTCGCCTTTCTGCTCGGTTTACCGGCAGAACTTTTTATCAACCATCTTGAAGGGACAAGATAAACTTTATGAATATTAACATCTATTGACATTCCAGCTTTCAGTATTGCAAGGCGTAAATCATTTTTTCCTTTTTCGCTTTCAGCTTTTGTCTCGGCAATAACTGCAATCTGCTCTGTACCCATTTTTTCGTCTTCTTCACCATAAGCAATTACACGTCCGGGGACAACACCATCAACTTGATTAATAATATCTTCAATATCTTCCGGATAAATATTTTTTCCGGCTACAATAATTAAATCCTTTTTTCTGCCGATAATAAAAAACTCATCATTATATCTGAAACCGTAATCACCAGAAAAATACCATCCGTTCTCAACAACCTCTGCGGTTTTTTCCGGATAGTTGCGGTAGCCGTCAAACATCGAAACAGATTTTACTGCAACTTCGCCGACAATTCCATCGGGAATATCTTTTCTGGTTTCATCAACAATCCGTGCTTCACATCCGCCGATAAGTTTTCCGGATGAAACACATATGCGTGCCACAGAATTTTTACCGGCAAGCTTCATTACTCCTTTTGATAATTCATTTCTATCAACGGCTAATTCCGGAATTGGTTTACCGGGTTCGTGAATGGTTAGACTCAATGTTATTTCCGCCATTCCGTATAAACAAGAAAGAGCAAGAGGGTTGAATCCGTAATTCTTAAATTTTTCTGTAAACTTTTGATGAGTATCATGCCGAATAGGTTCGGCCCCGTTGACAACGGCTCTTAAACTGGAAAGAGAAATTTCATTTAACTCATCATCGTGAATTTTTTCTGCCAGAACATTATATGCAAAGTTTGGCAGGCATGTTAAGGTAGCTTTTTCCTTTGTTATTACTTCAAGTAAAAGTATCGGTGCCAAAACCCATTCAAAAGGATTGATTTGTATACTTGTAATTCCATATGCAAGGGGAATTTGAAAACAGGCGATCAAACCGAAATCGTGATATAGTGGCAGCCAGCTTGCAAATTTATCTTTCTCAGAAAGTTTTAATGCATCGCCGAGATTTTTTACATGATTTAATATTGCACGGTGAGAAAGAACAACGGGTTTTTGCAAACCTGTAGTGCCGGATGAATGCTGTAACAATATCGGATCAGTTTCTTTAATTGATAAAGCTATCTGTTCCACTTCGGCATCAAGTTTTTGATCAACATCTTTTTTGTAATCCCATTCAAGAGGAAAGAAAACAGATTTGATTGTACTGCCGGGTTTTTCAATTAAAGGACGAATAATTGGATCGAGTTCGCTTTCAGTTAAAATATAATCCAGACCCGAACGCTGCGCCATTCCTTCTAATCCTTGGCGAAATTTATCGGGATGTAAACGCGGATTAGGATAAGCAAGAACTGCAGGCAAAGCTCCGGCACGCGATATACCAAGATACAATGGATAAAAAAAAGGATTGTGATGCATTACTATTGCGCAAACTTCACCGGGTTTTATTCCGGCTTCTTTAGCTCTTACGGAAAATTTTTTTGCAGTCTCAATTAAATTTTTGTAAGTCCAGCGTATCGGCTCTTCTCCTGCAACCCAATGAACGATTGCTTCTTTGTCAGGATTTCGTTCGGCATTTCTATTCCATCTTTGCCAAAGAGTTTTAGAATCATCCATTTGAAAGTTGCTCATACGCATTCATTTTATGATCACAAAAAAGTTATCTATTTATTTTGTTCTAAAAGTGCGGTTGTTAGAAGACCGGCAACTTTTGCCGCACCTTGATCGTTGAAATGAATAAAATCTTTAAACGCCAGAGGAGGATTTGCATTTACCCAATTAGGCATTGAGTTTTCTCCGCCCATTGCATCAAATAAACTCCATATTGCAACATCGGCTTGTTTGGCAATATTCTTTTGTGTTTCAAGAAGTCTTAGAATTGTCGGATCAGTTACAAAGTTGGAACCTTTTTTCATAGATTTATCGTGAACTGTGATCATCAAGAAACTTGTTTTTGGAAAAGCAGTTTTTAAATTATTAATTACCTTTATCATTTCTCTTTCATACCAATTGTAATCTGTATTACGGGATCCGGCAATGTTCAAACCGAACTCAAGAATGATCAATTTATAATCAAGATATTTAGAAAAATCTTTTAACATACTTGCTTGAAGTGAACCAAGATCAACACCGGTGTTTCCACGGAGAGGAAAATTATCAACATAAACGCCCGCTTCGTTCTCTAAAGTAACACCATAAAAGTATGCTTGATCTGCAAGAGGAAATTCTATGCGTATAGTTTTTGCACGGGATGCCGGTTTCAAAGTTAATTCTTGAAGTCCGCTTCCCATTTTTAATGATGCGGTTTGTTTAACAGCGCCATCAAAGGAATAATTGATTGTAGATTTTTTTGCATTGCTGTAATACAAATGAACAACACTAAAATCTTTTAAATATCTTTTTGAGCGTGTAGTTTCATATTGAACCCACGCATTACCTTTTGGAATAGTAACTTCGCCGCTGATTCCCAAAGGAAGACCATTTGGATTGTTTGTATAAAGCGCAGCAGATTCCCAATTGCTTGAGAATGAATGTTTTGTTGTTTGTCTGAATGCAATGTCCTGCGAAGTAATACCGAGCCATCCCACACCGTTACCGCCGAATTTATTTTGCAAAGCTTCGCGTATATCTGATGTGATTAAATCCCCTTCGATAGCAGAATCGCCAAAGTGCGCTACGCGGACGGTTTTTATTTTAGAATTTTTTAGTGCATCAAAGAAATAACTTAATTGTTTAACATTTCCGGTAATAGAAATTCTTTTCCCTTGAGGAACCAATGCGTCTGCATAATCAGTTTTATCGGGCTTGCTTTCGAAAAATGATATTGCTTCAACAAAAAGATTTGAAAAACCTAAAGATGCTTCGGTGATTTTTAATGATTCTTCTGCAGAATTATTTTTTTGTGAATTTAGCGATGACGGTTCGTTTAGATTAATATCTTTTATGTCGCTTAGAAAATCTACACTCTTCAATTTAAAGTTGATCACTGGAATTTCGTAATCTAAATTAATGAAGGAGATCGCGTAAAGAATTGCAATTGTAACTCCAAGAATAATCAACGGGTGTCTAAATTTGTTTTCGTTATTCATTCTTACCTTTCTGAATTTTATAAACTTTTTACTGATTGTGAAATAATAGAACTATTCATTATAAGTTTTGTCTTTCCAATACCACCAATTCAATTTTTCCTTAGTCAATCTTTTTTCCGATGCAAAGTAAACCGCACAGCGGAAAGTATATAGTAAACAAGGATCCTGTTTGATGCCAACCAACTTATTTGATCTATTATATAATGTTTTTGGATTCTTTCCTTTTAAATCAGAAACTTTTCTTATTCCAAGATTCCATAAATCAAGCGCACATGCTTTACCGATACTGGGAATAACTTGCAGTTCCTTTAATATTTTTGATTTATTTAAATTTTGTTGAGACATAATAATATTACAAATTATATTTCGCTAAAACTTTTTCTACTTCACGCGCCCAAATTTTATATGCATCTGCCTTGAAATGAATTCCATCCCAGGTTAGTTCGGGACGGAGAAATCCGTCTTTACCGGCAGTAAGAGAATTTAAATCAATAAAGAATATGTTGTTTTTCTTTGCGTAATCGGAAAGAAGTTTGTTAAGCTTATCAACTTCCCTGTTCCTTCCAAAGTTCCCTTCAGGTGATCCACCAAACTCCTTACCGTATGTTTTAGAAGCATAAGTTGTTGACTGAATCACAGGAATTATATTTTTTGATTTTAATGCGCTGATAATTCTAACGTATATCGAAAAAATATCTTCAACCGGAGTCCAGTTGTAAATATCATTTAGTCCTCCCATAATGAAAACGATTTTCGGATTAAGTTTATAAATTGAACCGAGACGCGCTTCAAAACCGTAAAGAACATCGCTTGTAATGCCGCGCTCGACAACATTAGGTCTTCCCAATAATTCATTCCAAGCGGTGCCGTGTGTTAATGAATTGCCGAACATAACAATATCTGCTTGATGGGTTTTATAAATATCATACATTGAAGTTTGAAGCTGGTAGTTCGGATTAGTGCGGTATCGCAAAGTATCTTTACCGGGCTGCGTTAATTTTGCGTTTTGAGCCGACAGTGGAGTTATAAACAAAAACACTGCAACAAATATTATTTTATATAAAGAGATTATTTTTTTCATTCTATTAAGTCCGGAAATTCTTAAGGTTAAATTACACGCAAGATAATGTTAATCGGTAAAAAATCAAAAATCTATAAAGAATTGTAATAATGCGGGGATAATTATTCAACAGAATTAAAATTACTTTTTACTTTCTGAATTATTGATCTTTTTTTCGTGTTCCGAGATTTTAAACTTGAGATTTTTTTCCATAGCTATTAATTCGGAAATTTTTGCAGTAAATTCTTCTTTGTGTGTTTCTACATTTGCTGTTTCGGCTTTAAGATCGCGCAGTTCATTTCTCATTTTAGAAATTTGTTCTTTTAATTCATCAAGCTCGCGTGAGCTTTGTGCAACCTCAAGACTCAACTTTTGTTTGTTCTCATTTAATCCGGAAAAATTTTCGCTGGTCTGATTAAGTAACTGTTTAATTTCTTTTTCCAAAGATTCTTTTTTTATTTCAAGGGAAGAAGATTCCGAACGAAGTTGCTGCAAATTAATTCTTTGCTTGTTAGCCTCGTCTTTAAGTTTTAGAACCGCGTCATTTAATTCAGAAAATTCCTCTTTAAGATTCCTCATGAACTGTTCTGTTGCGGCTCGTTCTTTTTGTAATACTTTTGTCATACCGCCGTATTCGGCAATCTGAGTAGTTTTTTCAAGAAGAATTTTCTCTTTGCTGTTGAGTTCCTTTTCTTTATCTAAAACTTCCTGCCGTAGAGAGCTTAATCTGTTTTTTGCTGCGCTAAGCTCTTCGGTAAATTTGAGAAGCACTTGAGAAAAACTATTTTCAACAATAAGATGTGCCTCTTCAACTTCGAATTTACGTTTCTCAATCTCTTCGACTGCATTTTGTTTTTGCTTAAGTGATTCAGAAAAATTTTCTTCTTCATTTCTATAAGTCAAAATCTTTTCCTGAATTTCATTCCTAACAACTTCATACTTATGAATTTCATCGGAAAGAGAACTTCTTCTTTCTGATAAAGCACGCACGTCATCTTCCAATTTTTGAATATTCTCTTTTGCAAAATTGAATCTTAAATCAAATCCGTCATATTCTTTTTGTTTTGATCTAAGTTCTTCAGTAAGAGAATCTTTTTGGTTGGAATACTCGGCAAATAATTTTTCTTTTTCGGCAAGTTGTCCAACAATAGCAGAAAGAGATAATTCAAGATTGGATTTAATATCTTCAGATAAAGTTATTTTTTCATCTAATGCTTTAATGGTTGCATTGCGCTTAGCTTCGTCGGCTCTTAGCTGAGCAACCCGCTCGTTAAGTTCAGCTTCGAATCCTTTAACTCGGGTTATGGATTCATCAATGTTTCCGCCAAATTGACCCATTACTCCGCTAAGTTTTTCTTCTTCGAGACGTAACGATGCAACATTATACTGGACCGAATTATATTCGTTTAATAGTTTTTCGTAGGAAAATTTTAAATCGTTGTAGTGTTTATTAAGATTATCAATTTCATCCTTACGGGTATCGAGACCACTCGCAGAATATTCCTCAGTTTGAGTTACAAAAAAAGATTTTTTCTCTTCTAAGGATTCTATTGAATCGGTGAGTTCACGAACTTTTCCGGTCTTGGAATCAATTTCATTTTTAAATTTCTCAGCTTGCTTCTGAAGTTCGTTAAACTGTTTGCGTGCTTCGGTAAGTTTGTTGTCTAGTTCAACAAGGTTCTGGTGTTTCTGAAGAACTGTGTGGAGGGTATTCTTAAGTTCATCATTCTCTTCAACAAGTTTTTCTATTTCACTTTTTTTCTTAGAAGAAAACAGACTCATCCTCTAGCTACTCCCATGATTGGCTGGTTAGATTTATTCTTGGTAAAGATAATAAACTTTGTGAAATGTATCTCTATTTTTTATTAATGGCAGCATGACTTTAATGCCTTATTCTTCTTGCGGTGAAAAGCGTGATTACATTTAATTATTCACTGATAATTTTTTCTAAGTAATCACGGTACAAAGATTTTGGTATGCTATCTATAAGAGAATAAAATTCTTTTTTATTTATAAATCCTTTTTGATATGCTATCTCTTCAATACAAGCGACTTTCAACCCTTGCCTATCTTCAATAACTCCGAAAAAGTTTGATGCTTTCAATAGAGCTTCCGGTGTACCGGTATCTAACCAAGCAACACCACGTCCAATCTTTTCAACATGTAATTCACCGGCATCTAAGTATTTTTTGTTTACATCGGTTATTTCAAGTTCGCCTCTTGAAGAAGGTTTTAGATTTTTTGAAATACTAACAACTTTATTATCATAAACATATAATCCCGGAACCGCAAAATTAGATTTTGGCATTTTCGGTTTTTCTTCAATGCTTATTGCTTTTCCGTTCTTATCGAATTCAACAATACCATAACGCTCGGGGTCATTTACTTGATAAGCAAAAATTGTAGCTCCGTTTTTTAATTGCTCAACTGAGTGGTAGAAAAAAGTTAGAGTTCCGTAGAAAATATTGTCTCCAAGAATTAAAGAAACGGAATCTTTGCCTATGAATTTTTCTCCGATGATGAACGATTCTGCTATACCGTTAGGAGCAGATTGAACTGCATATTCTATTCTTAGTCCAACATGAGAACCGTCCCCAAATAATTTTTTGTAGAGAGGAATTGTTCCTTCGTTGGAAATGATCAGAACATCTTTTATACCGGCAAGCATTAATATAGATAGCGGATAATAGATAAGTGGTTTATCGTAAATCGTTACAAGTTGTTTACTATAAACACGGGTTACGGGATACATCCTTGTTCCAGAGCCGCCGGCTAAGACAATTCCTTTCATAATTTTTTCCGTTCTACTTTGTTCAATTTGTAACTGTAATATAAGCCGTTTTGATTAATAATTCCTTTTCATCGGCAACAGAGAACTTATATTCCCCGGTTTTTGTAAATGTATATTTGAAAAAAACATCTTCCCAATCCGGGTTTAGCTGATATTTTTTTGAAGCAACAAATTCATCGTAATCAATACTGTAATTACTTTTACGCATAATAGTAACATGAATACGTTCTGTTTTTAGAGGACTGTTACTTTTCAAATACAAACAAACCAAACCGCCCTCTGATTTCATTGATACATTCCGCTTTGGATTGACCGGGATACCTGATAAAACATTCTCACAAAAAACAGCTTCAACGTTTGTATAATTGTTTACGTTAACGGATTTTTCTGATGAAGTTTCTTTATAATTACCGACAATAATAGTTGTTGTAGCTAATCTGTTTTGGTTGGCATCGGTAAAATAAATATCAAACTTTCCTTCTTTTGCAAATTTGAAATTGCACGCGAGCCAATTCTTATCCTTTTCAATCCTATAAACTTTATTAAATTGATTTTGTTTTGATCCGTCGGCAGTTCTATCTATAAAAAGAAAAACATTACTGCCGGAAATTTTTTTATTTCCGGTATTAAACAGAAGACAAATAGTTTGGTTGAGCGAAATATTTTTTGAGTAAATGATATCTATCGGTTCGCCGGCTTGTGTGTATGCTTTGCAGATAGTTATATGCTGGGCAATTACAACAGGCACAAATAAAAATAAAATGAAGATTGAAGACTTAAATTTCAATAACATAATGGGCAAATTTATTTATTCAATAATTAAACATTTTGTTTCGAGTGTAATTTAATCACTTGAAAAATACAACATTCTGGTTTTTATTGTTGCTGTCTTTTTCAATATCTTAGATTCGAAAAATCACACAAAAAGAAAATGAAATATTACATAGGCATTGACGGTGGAGGAACTAAGACAAGATGTGTCTTAACAGACGATCTTTTAAAAGTATTACAAACCGAAGAGAGCCGTGCCGCTAATCCGTTAGCAGTTAGTTTTGAAAAAGCAGCGGAATGTTTGCTCAATTTGATAATGAGTGTTATTGAAAAAGAGCAATTAAATTTTGGGATGATCGAATCAATCGGCATTGGACTTGCAGGAGTTGGAAGAATAGAAAATAGGGAGAAGCTGCAAAAAATTATTTTAGAAAAATTTTCTTTTGCAAAAGACAAAGTTCAAAAAATCGAAATTTTTACTGATGCTGAAATTGCTTTAGAAGGAGCGTTTAATGGAGAAGCCGGCGCAATACTTATTGCAGGTACCGGTTCGATCATTTATGGAAAAGATGAAAGCGGGAAAATTTTCCGCGTTGGTGGATTTGGAAAAACTATCGGCGACGAAGGAAGCGGTTACACAATCGGTAGGAAAGGATTAGCTGCAATTGCAAAATATTTTGACGGAAGAGGGAAGGAAACTTGGCTCGTAAAAAAAATCAGCGGGCAGTTCGGTATTCAAGATTCGAATCAATTAATAAATAAAATGCACTTAGAGAATTTTGATATAGCCGCTATAGCAAAACTTGTTATTGATTGCGCTGATGAAGGAGATGAGATTTGCATAAATATTCTTGATCAAGAATCTGATGAATTGTTATCCCACATTTCTGCTCTGATGAAAGAGATGAATGTTAATAAATTAGATCTTTGTCTTTCGGGAAGTTTATTAACAAATACAAATTATTATTCCAAACGTTTGAAAGATAAAATTCGGAGATCTTTCCACCAAATAAATATAAAACAAGCTACATACCCGCCGGAAACAGGTGCAATTTTATTAGCAAAAAAATCTGATTCATAAGAAAGTTTTTATAAATTTGACGAAGCTATAATTCAATTGCTTTCAAATGACCGAAGAAAAAATAAAAACTCAGAAGAATAAAAGTCCATGGAGCTGGATCCCGACTCTCTATTTTGCAGAAGGGTTACCATATGCAATAGTGATTTCGGTTTCAGTGATCATGTATAAGCGTCTCGGACTTTCTAATGCAGATATTACATTGTATACAGGCTGGCTTTATCTGCCGTGGGTGATCAAACCGTTGTGGAGTCCTTTCGTTGATATTTTTAAAACAAAAAGATTTTGGATCTACTCAATGCAGCTTCTTATCGGGGCGGGAATGGCCGGTGTTGCATTCACAATTCCGATGCCCAATTTCTTTCAATTTACACTTGCATTTTTTTGGTTGATCGCATTCAGCTCCGCTACACATGATATCTCCGCCGATGGTTTCTATATGCTTGCTCTTTCCGAAAATCAGCAATCATTTTTTGTCGGAATAAGAAGTACATTTTATCGAGTTGCTATGATTGCAGGACAAGGATTGCTTGTAATATTTGCCGGGTATTTGGAAAGCACGCTGGCACTTGGTCCTGCAGAACTTAAAGTAATTGCCAATCCGAATAAATTTTTTGAACAGACGATTAAAGTTGATTCAATAGCTGCCAAACAGTTAAGCGGTAATTTAAGATTGATAGCGAATCCTTCTTATTTAGAAATCAGTACTCGTCCTCAAACAAAAGAGTCTGCGGATTTCTATTCAAACTTTGCTCATAATTTTAATATCATGAACGGTTTTATAAAAGAGCCGAGTGTTATTTCAGATACAACTACGCGGACTGATCTTGTTGGAAATATTGGGATAGTGAAATTTTATCTTTCCAAGCAGCCGGATAAAGATGATGAGTATATAGTAAACTTAGATTATATAGAAGGGAATCACGGAATAAAAATAATCGAAGGGAAATCCTTAAAGTTCAATGCTAACAATTGGAATAAACCCGCCTTTGCAGTTTTCCAACTGGATTCCACGATTGCAAAAAAAACCGAGGCATCATTTAAAGCTCAGGTAGATAAAGTACCTCTCGCCTGGGTTTTCACATTTTCAGTAATTGGAATTCTTTTTGTTTTCTTTTTTATTTATCACAAAGTAATATTACCTAAACCGGTCTCCGATAAACATGTAGGAGTGAACAGACAAAGTTCCGTAATGAAAGAATTTTTCCGTGCATTCGCCCGCTTTTTTGAAAAGAAAAAAATTATTCTGGTCATTTTGTTTCTTCTTTTTTACAGACTTGGAGAAGCACAGCTTTTACCTATGGCAAAATTATTTTTACTCGATTCTAGAAATGCCGGAGGGCTCGGATTATCGCTTACTGAAATTGGATGGGTATATGGTACAATCGGAATAATTTCTTTGATGATAGGCGGTCTTCTTGGAGGATTTGCAATCTCAAGAAAAGGATTGAGATTCTGGATGTGGCCGATGTTATTGGCAATCAATATTCCGCATGCACTTTATGTGTATTTAGCTTATGTGCAACCGTCAAATATTTGGATTATCGGGTCATGCGTAGCGGGCGAACAGTTCGGATATGGATTCGGATTTACAGCTTATATGATGTATATGATGTATCTCGCCGATGGCGAGTATAAAACTTCTCATTACGCTATAGCAACAGGATTCATGGCGCTCGGAATGATGTTGCCTGGAATGCTAAGCGGATTTATTCAAGAAGCAATCGGTTATAAATTTTTCTTTATTTGGCTTCTGATCACTATTATTCCATCGATATTTATAATTAAATTTCTTCCGTTAGAATATCAATTCGGAAAGAAGAAGCTGACAGAATAATTTGTTTAATTGCAGGACGGTCATTACAACATTAACACCGCCCATTCGTCTTAATCATCAAACAAATGGAGTTATGTTGAATTCCGAACAAGTAATTGAAGTTCGCGGACTCACTAAAAAATTTGGAAGTCTAATTGCAGTTAATAATCTTGATTTAAATGTTTACCGCGGAGATGTGTTTGGATTTTTAGGGCCTAACGGGGCCGGTAAAAGCACAACAATTAGAATGCTGCTCTCGCTAATTAAACCAACAAGCGGCGAGATGAAAATTTTTGGTAAGTCCATTACAAAAAACAGAAAAGAAATTTTTTCAAAGATCGGCGCAATTGTAGAGAAGCCTGATTTTTATCTTTATCTATCTGCATATAAGAATTTAGAAATTCTTGGTAAACTTTCCGGTGCAGATACTTCAAAGAAAAAAATTATGGAAATGCTGGCGTTGGTAGGTCTTGAGAAACGGTACAAAAGCAAAGTGAAAACTTATTCCCATGGAATGAAACAGCGGCTCGGTCTTGCACAAGCTCTTCTTCACGATCCGGAATTGATAATACTCGATGAACCAACAACCGGTCTCGATCCTCAAGGGATGAAAGAAATCCGTGATTTGATAATTTATCTTAGCAGAGAAAAAGGGAAAACAATTTTTCTATCATCTCATATTCTTCACGAAGTTGAGCTGATAGCAACAAGAATGATTATCATTAGTAAAGGAACCGCTCAAGTAGAAGGAACAGTTGAAGAACTCCTAAAAGGCGAAAAAGTTGTTGTAACATTTGAAGTAGATAATATTGAAGATGCGATGAGAACAGTGAATGAATCTAAGTGGAAAGAAAATTTTAAGTCAACATCTAAAAGTGAAATTAATTTTGAGTTAACAAAAAATGAAATTGCCATGCTCAATAAATATTTAATTGAGAAAGGAATATTAGTCAGTGCAGTTGTGCCGGTTCGTTCTCTTGAAGATTACTTCTTAAGAATTACGGAAGGAGGCGCTAAATGATTACATTAATTTGGCTTGAACTCCAAAAAATGTTTAGGAAGTGGAGAACTTACATTGGTTTTATCGCAATCGGATTCCTTGCAATTGTAGTTCAAGTTACACTTTATTTTGCCGGCTCAAAGATGATTGATTTTCAAATGCGCGGAATGGAACAATCATTTGTTATGGTTGGAAATCTTTTCAACGGTTATTTCATCGCTCGTTTTATTCTGATGGCATTGATCATTCACATTCCGTTTTTAATAGTGCTTGTCGGCGGCGATCTTCTTGCCGGTGAAGCTACTGCGGGAACATATCGAATGCTTCTTACTCGTCCCGTTTCCCGTCTTCAAGTTGTTACAGCAAAATTTATTGCAGGATGGATCTCTGTACTTTTACTCTTAGTGTGGTTATTGCTCTTAAGTCTTGTAGTAAGTCTATTACTTTTCGGTTCCGGTCCGCTTCTTTCATTTCAAGGAATGAAGTTAGTCGTTTTTGCTGAGAATGATATTCTTTGGCGATTCGCTTGTGCATATTTATTTGCATTTATAAGCATGTCAACCGTTATTTCAATTTCTATTTTCTTTTCTTCATTTGTTCAGAATGCAATTGGACCAATTGCAGCAACTATGGCTGTGTTAATTATATTCTTAATATTATCAGCAATACCGGTTGATTTTTTCCAAACCATTAAACCATATTTATTTACCAATCATATGTCGCAGTGGGATGGGTTTTTTGGTGACCCCGTTGATTACAAAGAGATCTTTCATTCAATGTGGTATCTGCTTGCCCATATAATTGTTATTTACGGAATTACAACTTACATCTTCATTAAAAAAGATATTTTAAGTTAGAGAGAATAACATGAAAAAGATTTTATTAACACTTTGCATAATTAATGCGGTATCCATTTCAGCGCAAACAAAAGATCCTAATAAAATACTTGATGCTGTACGCCAAAAATTTAATCAGGCAAAAGATTATCAGGTTGATGTAAGCGTAAAACTCGATATGAGTTTTATTAAAATTCCGGATATGAATGTGAAAGTATTTTTTAAGCAGCCTGACAAAGTAAAAATTCAGTCGGAAGGATTTGCAATGGTTCCCAAGCAAGGCTTAAATTTTTCTCCCGCTCAATTACTTAAAGGAGATTTCACAACTATTTATGTCCGCTCGGAAACAGTTGATAATCATAAAATTGATGTTGTAAAAATAATTCCAAATAATGATTCATCGGATGTTATACTTTCTACATTATGGATTGATGCTGCAGAATTTGTAATTCGCAAAGCAGAAACTACTTCCAAAAAAGGTGGAACAACAAAAGTTGAATTGAATTATGATAACACTAAATTCGGGTTGCCCGCACAGGTAAAACTATTTTTCAATTTAGGTGAAATGCAAATACCATCAGCACTTTCTAATCAAACAAATGAAAATAAAGAATCAGATGACAAAGGCAGGAAAAGGAACAAAGCAATCGGTGAAGGGATGTCTCTCAAAGGAAGTGTTACTATGAATTATAAAAATTATCAGATTAACAAAGGGATTGCGGATAGCTTTTTTATTGAGAAAGAAAAAGAGAAGAAGAAAACGATTGATTGAGGTTTGGAAAAAATAAAAATCGCAACTACTTAAAGAAATCAATTTTTTTTCTTATCCCTAAAAAGAAAAAATACAATACTGCCGATGAAAATAGTAACCACACTAAGTACAATACTAAAATTCAGTCCCCAAATAAATTTATTCACCTCTTTATTTTCGACAAGAACGTGTGTCCTTGTAAAAAGATGACCACCGAAAGCGATCCATAATATTAATGATGAAACGATTATTATTGCAGAAACAATAAGGGTTCTTTTCTGTTTTTGATTCATCGTGAATCCTTTTGATCTAATTATTGCACCAAGAATATACTATAATAGATAATTAAATCATCGCAACAATGCTGTTATCAAATTGAATCTTACTTTGAAATGGTTTAATTTTTCATCACGATTAATTAAATGAAAATCGAATGGGAATAATTCTAAAAAGGTAAATATGAAAATTCATGAGTATCAGGCAAAAGAAACATTAAAAAAATTCGGCGTACCTGTTCAAGACGGAGTCGCGATAAAAAAAATATCGGAATTTGACAATGCAATTTCACAACTTCAAGCGAGAGGAATAAATCAGTTTGTAGTTAAATCACAAATTCATGCCGGCGGAAGAGGAAAGGGGAAACTTTACAATCCAAATAATAGAGAAGAATTGGTTTTAGAAGGCGGAGTTAAGTTTACCACATCGGTTGATAAAGCACGTGAGTATGCAAGCAAAATGCTTGGTAATTTATTGGTTACTCATCAAACCGGAGCTGAAGGAAAAATAGTTAAAACACTTTTCATTACCGAAGGACTCGATTATAAAAAAGAATTGTATTTGGGAATACTTCTTGACCGCGGCGTTTCAAAGAATGTGATAATGGCATCAACAGAAGGCGGAGTTGAAATTGAAAAAGTTGCCGAAGAAACTCCGGAAAAAATTATTAAAGAATGGATCGAACCATCCGTGGGTATTCAATCTTATCAAGCACGTAAACTTGCTTTCGGACTTGGGCTTGAAGGAAACGCTTTCAAAAGTTTTGTTCCTTTCATGATGAAACTCTATAAAGCATACGAAGAAACAGATGCATCCATGCTTGAAATCAATCCGCTCATTATTACAAACGATGATAAGATTGTTGCACTTGATGCAAAAATGAATTTTGATGATAACGCATTATACCGTCATCCCGAAATTGTTGCTTACCGTGATCTTGATGAAGAAGATCCGCTGGAAATTGAAGCATCGAAGTTCAATCTCAATTACATTAAACTTGATGGTAATGTTGGCTGTATGGTGAACGGAGCGGGATTGGCAATGGCTACAATGGATATAATAAAATTAGCAGGCGGTGAACCGGCAAACTTTTTAGATGTCGGCGGCGGAGCTAATAAAGAAACAGTTGCAAATGGTTTCAAAATTATTTTGTCTGATCCGAATGTAAAGGCAATCTTGATAAATATTTTCGGCGGCATAGTCCGTTGCGATCGCGTTGCTCAAGGTGTAATTGATGCAGTGAAAGAAATTTCGGTTACTGTCCCGGTTGTCGTTCGTCTTGAAGGAACAAATGCAATTGAAGCAAAAGAACTTTTAGAAAACTCAGGGCTAAATTTTGAAGTTGCAGCTACACTACAAGATGCAGCAAAGAAAGTTACATCTGTTCTTACTGCCGAAGTTGTTGCATAAAATAATTGTAAATTGGATTGTAAAGAGAAAACATGATTGAAATAAAAATTACAATTGATACTGCTTTAAGTCTTCTTCTGGATAGAATGAAGTTCGAATTAAAGTTACGTCAGAAGCAGGGTGTTCTTAAACCAGGTCTAAGATTGGAAAACCTAACTTATAAAGATCTTCTTAATTTAATTGAAGCATCGGTCTTCGATACTGTCTTTCTTTTACCGGTTGATCTGATCACATCAGAGACAAATCTAATACAAATAATTACTGGTACTGTGCGTGCACTTGCAAAAGTTCTTCATCGAGAGGAATTTTTACTTTACACATCGCAACAAGCCAAAAAATTACTTGACCCAATCTATAATTGTTTTCAAGATTCACTGAAAGAAAATATATATTCTTACAATTGAGTTTGAAGCTGTTTTACAAACGCTTTAACGAAGACTAGTATTTTCATAACCTCGACTTTCAAAACTGGCATACCTTAATAATAAATCCTAAAAAAAATAATTTGAATAAACCCTCAAATCCTTTTTCTTTATGAAAAACAAAAAATGAATTAGCTGAAAAAAAAAGAAATTCTTAATTTTAATAAGACCATTTCATTCTTTGTTCTTTTGTACAGTCAATGATGATTAAGATTTTGTAATGTTATAGATTTTTGTGAGAAAAAGATGATACATGGTAATGGTAGTGAACAGAATATAATTCGAGTAAAACAATTATTTTCAAGTCTCTTCGGAAATACTTCTAAAGCATTATTAAATATTTGTCCCGCCAGTTTAATTCTATTAGGTGACCACACGCATTATAATGAAGGAGTGCTTATATCGGTTGGTATAGATAAATATTGGACCTTTCTTATGCGGCGAAGAAGAGATACTGAAATTAATATTGCTTCAGCAGATTCTAATAAATTATTGAAAATTAGTTTAGATAGAATAGATGAAAATGAGAAATCAGAATTTAAACTTTTATGTGGATTGATAAGAATACTTAAACAAGATGGAATATTAAAAAAAGGATTTGATTGCGTTATCTCATCTAATGTTCCCCAGTGTCTTGGGCTTGGATCAATTGCCGCAGAGCAAGTCGGATTTTTAAATGCAATAAAAAAATCATTTTCCCTTCACATCAACAATGATGAGCTGTTGAGTTATGTAAGAAAGAATGAACTAAATCTTCTCGGCAAGATATCGAATATTGCTCTTCACTATTCTGTTCAGTTTGGAAGAGAGAAAAAATTATATTTTATGGATTTGAGAACAAAAGAACATAAGATGCTGTCTATTGACAGGGACGATTATTCGTTAATTATTTGTGACAGCGGTGAAGAAATTATTGAACCACAAAAAATATGTAATGAAAGAATTGAAGAATGTGAAGTTGGAGTGAAAGGGTTAAGATTATATATCTGGGGAATAAAAAATTTACGCGATGTTAATATGGACTTTTTGTACAAACATTATCATATGCTGCCGCATAAAATATTCAACAGAATTCTTTATAACGTAAAAGAAAGAAACAGAGCGGAGGAAGCGGTTAAACTAATTCGTAAAAAATCATTCCGAGAACTGGGGAATCTCGTAATTGAATCTCACGATGATTTATCAGAAAATTATGAATTAAAAAACGAACATTGTGATTTTCTTGTAAATGAAGCTATTAAATTGGAAAAAGTTCTTTGTTCAAAAATGATAAACTGCACTCCGATACGAAGCACATTTAATATTGTAGCAGATGATAAAATTGATCTTTTCAATCAAACCATGAAAGGATTATACGAACAAAAATTTCACAAACAGCTTAAAACATATGTAGTTAAACTAGCCGGCGGAGTAAAGAAGATTCCTTTGCGTAAATACGAATTCGGCATTCAATAATTCTTTTCTTATAAAAATAATATTTTTAATCACACCCGAAATTACCTGCTTAATTTCAACTTGATTTTCACTTTTGTTAGCTATACATTTTCCTCCGAATTAAGAAGGAGTATTAATGAGTTTTTCTGAAGATTATTTAGACGACAATTATGATTCATATTGTGATGAAGAAGAAGTAAAATCAAAAATAAAAATATGCCGTGAACACATAGATAACGAACATACTTTTGCTCACTTGGATTTTATCGAGGAAGTTATTCAGCACTGTCTTGAATATGATCTTATTGAGGACGGTTTATATCTAACCAATGCGCTGTTGAAAGCTGTTCCATATAATTCTGATGCTTGGCAGTTCAAAGGAATTCTTTTAAACAACACTTTTAATTTTGAAGAAGCATATCACTGCTTTGATAAATCACTTTCTTTGAATCCAAATGATGTTGAAACGTATATCAACAAATCAATCGCTGAAGATAATTTAGGAATGTTCGAAGATGCAGTCGCATCATTGAAAAGAGCATTAGAGATTGAGCCGCATAACGAAGAAACATTGTTTAGTCTTGGTGTTATTTATCAGAAAAAAGAAAAATATACCGAAGCAATCGAATACTTTAATAAAGCAATCGCCGCCGATCAAGAGTATTTAGAGGCCTGGTATGAACTTGGATTTTGTTTTGAAAATATTGATCAGTTGGATAAAGCATTGTTTGCTTACGATAAATATTTAGAATATGATCCTAATAGTTTTACCGGATGGTATAATAAAGGAATTGTTCATCTACGTCTTGATCAATTTGAAAAAGCAATTAATTGTTTTGAACTATCAATCGCTTTGAAAGATGATTTTTCTAGTTCGTGGTTCAATGTAGGTTATGCCTATTCAAGAGTTGCAAGAAATGGCGATGCGCTTAAGTCCTACAAAAAAGCATTTGATCTTGATCCTTTTGATGAAACCATTCTATTTAATATGGGGCAGACTTACGAAGAACTCGGATCGTATGCTCTGGCAATCCGTTCTTATTCAGAATCTATAAAGCTGGATCCCGAATATTACGAAGCATATCTCTCGCGTGGTTATTGTTATGATCTGGTCGGAAAATATCAATTGGCTTTGAAAGATTTTAACAAAGCCATTTCATTAACTGGAAATCCCGAAGATGCATGGTTTGCAATTGCAGATTTGGAATATTCACTTGGCAATCTTCAAGAATCAATCAATAATTATTTGAAAGCTACTGAACTTAATCCGGATAATTTTAATGCTTGGTTTAAATTGGCAGAGACCTATACAGAAGTTGGCCTTTGGCTGGAAGGATTAAAATCTTTCGACGAATGCATCAAAATAAATTCTTCACATGCAAATTCATTTTATGGAAAAGCTAAGATCAATTTTTTATTGGGGCATACTCAGGAAGCAATCAATAATCTTAAATTAGCTTTTGAGCTTGATCCAAGTATAAGAAACGAGTTTACGAGAGATTATCCTGAAGTGAAAACTTCAAAACTATTTATCAAATTACTTGATGAAAACAAACAATAATTGAAAATGCAATCTCAAAATAAATTTAATCACAATACGAAAATTATCGGTATAATAGGTCATCCTGTAAAACACTCTTACTCGCCGCTAATGCAAAACATTGCATTCGAATTGACAGGACAAAACTATATATATCTTCCTTTTGATGTTCCGGCAAACTCATTAAAAGATGCTCTTAAAGGAATTGTTGCGCTTGGAATAAATGGGTTCAATGTTACACTTCCGTTGAAAGAAAAAATTCTTCCATTGTTAAAAGACGTAGCTGAAGAAGTAAATATTATTGGTGCGGTAAATTGTGTAACTAATGAAGATGGAATTTTGCGAGGATATAATACCGATGTTGCCGGAGTGGTTGAATCGTTAAATCCTTTTAAGGATGAAATTGCAGGAGCGAAAGTATCTGTAATTGGTGCAGGGGGAGCGGCGCGCAGTGTTATTTATGCTCTCATCCGTAATTTTAAAGTTGGTCATATTAATATTATCAACCGAACCGAACAAACAGCAGAATCATTAAAAGAGTTTTTTTCCGTAAAAATGATTTTTAATAACTTCAAAGCGTTTCCTCTTTTTCCTTCAGATCTTGTTGAAACTTTCCGCGATTCGAAACTTATTATAAACACAACATCAATGGGCATGTATCCTGAGATAGATGATTCCGCAACAACGATCAAAGAATCATTTATGAAAGGGCAGATTGTTTTTGATATTGTTTATAATCCGGTAAAAACAAAACTGCTTAAGCTTGCCGAAAGTCAAGGTTCTACCGTAATCACGGGATTAAAAATGCTGGTAGAACAAGGGGCCAAGTCTTATGAATTATGGTGCGGAGAGAAAATGCCTGTTGAAAAAGTTTACCGTGCTCTTGAATCATATCTAATGAGTTGAAAATTTATCTACCACTTTCGTCCCCTCATTTCGAAGAAAAGCTATCAGGTTAATAATTTTGTGTGTGATAATAAACTGTTGAAACAGTTAGATTATATTTTAGCAGCTGTTCTGCACCTCGATGAATCGAGGTGTTATTTTATTAACACACGGATTTATCCGTGTGAAGACAAACAATAGACAAAAATTGTTAACCGTTTCAACGGTTTCTCTTCTTAACTTGATAGCATTGTATAGAAGGGTGGGTTTTTCTATTGTAGTCTTGCCAACGCTTCTTTAATTCTTTCAGCACCTTCTTTTAAATTTTCCATAGACGTTGCATAAGATAATCTCAAATAACCTTCGGCACCAAATGCGCTGCCCGGAACTGTTGCAACTTTTGCTTCATAAAGCAAATACATAGCTAGATCAAATGAATGTTCAATCCTAAATACCGAAGTTGATTTTCCGAAATAATATTTGAGGTTTGGGAAGAGATAAAAAGCTCCTTTCGGTTTGAAACATGTAATACCTTTGATGGAAATAATTTGTTCAAAAATAAAATCTCTTCTCTGTTCATATTCCTTTCTCATCATCTCAATAAAATCCTGCGGTCCATTTAATGCTTCAAGAGCAGCAGCTTGAGAAATTGATGA
The DNA here is from genome assembly GCA_026390775.1 of Ignavibacteriales bacterium. NCBI lineage: Bacteria > Pseudomonadati > Ignavibacteriota > Ignavibacteria > Ignavibacteriales > Ignavibacteriales bacterium. Next base: position 1,400,038 of record JAPLFF010000007.1, read on the forward strand.
TGCGTTCGATGTGCTGTGACTTTGAATCTTGTTCATTGCTTTTATGATTTCTTCGGATCCGGCAGCATAGCCGAGTCGCCAGCCTGTCATTGCATAAGATTTTGAAAAACTATTAACAACAACCGTTCTGTTTTTAATATTTTCATTTAGTGCAGCAAAGCACACAAATTTATTATCGTCATAAATTATGTTCTCATAAACATCATCGCAAATAACGTAGAGATTATTTCTTTCAACAATTTCTGCAAACGCTTCCAACTCTTTTTTGGTATAACATGAGCCGGTCGGGTTAGTAGGATAAGAAAGTATCAGGACTTTTGTCTTTGTAGTAATCGCTCTTTCCAACTGTTCCGGTGTTAAGTTAAATTCTGTTTTTTCATTTGTTGGAATTATTACAGAATGACCGTGCGCTAAAGTTACCATCTCCGGATAAGAAACATAATATGGTGAAGAAAAAATAACCTCATCGTCATCATGAACAAGAGATTGAATTGCATTATAAAGACTTTGTTTTGCGCCTGTGGAAACAATAATATCATTCGTTGAATAATCTAATCCGTTTTCTTTTTTCAATTTTTGAGAAATAGCGGTTCTCAGTTCTATCGTTCCATTATTGAGCGTGTAGTGGGTTTGATTGTTATCAATAGCACGCTTTGCTGCTTCTTTAACATTTTGCGGTGTAGGAAAATCCGGTTCTCCAACTGAAAGATCAATAACATTTTCACCACGGGATTGCATCTGCTTTGCTTCGGCGGCTATCTTCATAGTTGGCGAAGCACCAATTTTATTTATGCGTTTTGATATGGGCATCTAACACCTAAATTTATTTTTATTCATGAGTTCACTCTAATGACATCTCCACCTTCGTCGGATTGTCATTCTGAGTATCTGGCATTAGCCGGAGACGAAGAATCTAAAACCAGATTCTTCATTTCGCTACCGCTTCATTCAGAATGACATCTATCATTATTTAGACTTTTTAGAGTTGACCCAACTTTTAATAGAAACTTTACGAATATAGTATTTGAAAAGTTTAAGAGAAAGTGAGGACAACTTTTTTTTTCAATAATTTATTGGAGTTGAGATGCTTTTAAGAAAATAAGTACAATGTTTATTTTGACCAATGAAAAGCCATTTCTATTTTTAACTTACATTTCAAGTCCAATTTTATTAGTTTAAAACTAATGTGTTTACTAAAGGTGGTGGGATGAAATCAGTTTCAAACCAGATCTCCGCTAAAATACTTGGTTTAAATATTGGTATCCTTAAGGAATATCTACTAAAGAAAATCCGACCTCTCAAATTAGTGTTAGATTAAAACAAGCATATATAAAAAATCGTCGAGTATCTTTTGGCTAAGAAGAAAATCTTGAGTTCACTTTAAAAGCATCAATTTGTCATTCTGAGGAACGCAGTGACGAAGAATCTAATTACAAAAACCAGATTCTTCTCCCGATGAATCGGGATCAGAATGACACCTTGCTTAAGGTGACATACTAAGACAAAACGAAAAGGCTTATATGCTTATTTGCACACTAAACACAATTTGAAAAGTGCCATGAAAACAAAACTTATCATTGTTGCTACTGCTGTTATCTTAATAATAACAGTAATTATTTTATTATACCTTCATTCAACAAACGAGAAAGAGGTTGTCCAGCGGTTTCAAGCTGAACAGCTGTTAGATGCACGCCGGCTTGCAAGAGAGATTGAATCTTACCTACACGATAGAGCTTATGATGTTAATTCATTCTCATATTTCCCATCGTTTCAAAATCGTGATATAAAAAAGATGACAGCAGATATACAAACGTTCTTCAATTACGTTAAGAAAGATTTCGTCAAAGCGGTTAGTGTTTATGATGAAAAAGGAACTATCATCTACTCAACAGCTAAAGATGTAATCGGTCGGAATTACGGAAATTTAGATTTCTTTCAGTGGGCAACCAAAAAAGAAAACAAAGGGAAACAATTCGTTTCGTCACTCATACGAAAGACAGATGATACAACAACGCCTCTTCCTTATTTTCGTTTTCTTATTGCCGCACCTATTTATCAAGAGGTAAAGAATGCACGTTCTCAGCAACCTACGCATAAGTTTATAGGTATTGTTACTTCAACTATAGATTTAGAGGAAATTGTTTCCACCTTTCTTCCGTTTGTGAGAGCATATACTACTAGTGGACATGCATATGTCCTGGATAGAAACGGAACGGTACTTTTCCACAGCGAACATCCGGAAATGGTTTTGAGAAATATCCGCTTGCAGGATGAAACTTGTTTTAAGTGTCATGTTTCATTCGATCATGTTAAAACTATACTTTCCGGGAACGAAGGCGCCGTTGAATATGCTCTTAAAGAAAGACCAAAGAAACTTGCGAGTTTTTCTACTACAGAGATTATGAATATTTCATGGAAAATTGTTATCAGCATTCCCTCTGAAGAAGTTTCCGGCTTCGTCAATAAGAATTTATATATGACAATATTCCTTATAGGTATAATCACTCTAACATTTATCGGAGGATTTTCACTAATCTACCGCAGCAATCGGTTAAAGATTAGAGCGCAGGAAGAAGCAAAGCAATGGATGGAGAACCATGAGTTAGAAAATAAAATACGCGAATCAGAAAAGCGGTACCGCACTATGATTGAGTTTGCACATGACATTGTTTGGACATTGAACACACAAGGCAATTTCACATTCATCAACAGCAGTGGTGAAAAACTTACTGGTCACAAAATTTCGGACTGGATTGGAAAAAGTTTTATCCCTCTTATTTTTCACGAGGATTTGCAGAAAGCAGAGGAAATATTTCTTCAAACACTAAAAGGTATATCACAGAGCTTTGATGTGCGCATATATGACATCCATGGTAAGATTGTAATCCTTTCTGTGAACACTGTACCAATATATCAAGATGGCAGTGTTGTAGAAACTGTCAGTTTTGGACGAGACATCACAGAACAAATGCAAGCGGAGGAATCACTAAAAGCGAGCGAGGAGAAATATCGACATCTGGTGGAAAACCTTGGCAAGGAATATTTCTTTTACCGACATGGCAGAGATGGAGTGTTCACCTATGTGAGTAATTCCATGACTGATATTCTTGGCTATTCTAAACAAGAATTCTTGGCTCACCACACCGAGCATCATACCGACAACTCTATCAATAAAGAAGCTGTAAAGCGTACCGAATTGAGTATTCAAGGAAAACAGCAGGCTCCGTACGAAGTAGAGATTTACCACAAAGATAAAAGTATCCGCCGGTTAAAGGTTACGGAAACTCCTTTGTATGATGATAAAGGGAGAGTATTTGCTATCGAAGGGATTGCAAGAGATATAACCGAACGCAAACGTGCAGAGGAAGCACTGCTTTCCAGTGAAGCACGTTATCGAAATTTGTACGAGCATGTGCCTGTAATGAATTTCACTATTGATCTCTCCGGTAAAACAATCTCGGTAAACCGATTCGGTGCTGCTGAATTAGGTTACACGGTTGAGGAGTTGGTCGGCAAATCAGTATTAGATATTTTCTATGATGAAGATAAACCCATCGTTCTCAAACAAGTAGAAACTTGTCTTCAGAATCCCGATAAAATATATGATTGGGAATTGCGCAAAGTTCATAAAAACGGACAGATACTGTGGGTGCATGAGGTTGCTCGCGTTGTGGAAGAAAACGGTCGGATAGATATACACATCGCTTGTCAAAATATAACCGAACGCAAACAAGCAGAAGAAGAAATTAAGATGCTTGCTTATGCTCTCAGAAGTGTTAATGAATGTGTGAGTATCACTGATCTAAAAGACAAACTTATTTTTGTTAACCAATCCTTTTTGAAGACTTATGGTTATTCAGAAGAAGAATTAATCGGAAAGGATATGCATATTGTTCGGTCATCAAACAATCCGCCGGAATTAGTTAGTGCAATATTACCTGCCACATTACTCGGAGGATGGAATGGTGAATTGTGGAATAAAAGAAAGGACGGAAGTGAATTTCCTATTTATCTTTCTACAACAGCTATTAATGATAAAGATGGCAAACCTTTAGGACTAATTGGAGTTGCGAAAGACATTACTGAACGCAAGCGTGCCGAAGAAGAAATAATTCAAATTAAAGAAAAAATGCAGATGCTTGTGGAAGGCACACCCCATTTATTCTTCTATGTGCAGGATGCTAATGCTAATATTCAATATATATCTCCTTCCGTTAAAGAGATTACTGGACATACAGTTGAGCAGTGGTGTGAGCAAAACCATTGGTTTGTTACCGATTCCGAAATAAACCAGTCGGCTAAGAGAAGAACACATGCTCATCTTCGCGGCGAATATACTGAAGGACCTGCGTTCTTGGAAATAACTCACGCTAATGGAAATATTATTTTTCTCGAAGCCTATGAAAACCCAATCATAAGAAATAATAAGGTAGTTGGTCTACAAGGAGTAGCACACGATATTACACAGCGAAAACGTGCCGAAGAAGAAATTATTTTTCAAAAAAATAAATTTGCACAATTATTCGAAAACTCACCGATTGCAATTGCTTTGTTAGACGATCAAGATAAAGTTGTTCATATCAACGAATCGTTTTCAGCACTGTTCGGTTATTTCCTCGAAGAAATTAAAGGAAAGTTTATTAACGACTTAATAGTCCCACCCGAATTGAAAGAAGAAGCAGAAACCTATTCAAATGAAACACACGGAGGCAATCAGATAAATAAAGAAAGTTACCGTATGATAAAGGATGGTACTCTTGTTTATGTTCAAATCATTGGCGTACCGGCAATTGCAAATGATAAAGTAGTTGGTATTTATAGCATGTACGTTGATCTTACTCAACGGAAAGTTGCCGAAGAAAAAATGAAAACTGCAAAAGAATTAGCTGAACAATCCGATAAACTGAAATCAGAATTTCTTGCACAAATGTCGCACGAGATTAGAACTCCTATAAATATAATGACCGGGAATGTAGATTACCTTAAAGATTTATATGGTGAAAAAACGAATTCCGACACTCGCGAATGTTTTGATGGAATTGATCTGGCTTCGAAAAGAATTATTAGAACTGTAGATTTGATACTTAACGTAGCAGAATTACAAACCAGCGGTTATAATCCTTACAAAATAAAAGTTGACCTCAATTCTGAGATACTTAATAAATTATATAAAGAGCATCAACTTTTAGCCAAACAGAAAGGATTAGAGTTTATATATAGTTGTAAAGAAAGAGATGCGAATGTTATTGCCGACTCTTACAGTATAACACAAATCTTCGCCAACTTGATAGATAACGCCATCAAGTACACAAAAAAGGGTAAAGTAGAAATACTTTTATTAAAGAATAAAACCGATAATATTATGGTAGAGATCAAAGATACCGGAATAGGAATGAGTAAAGAATTTCTTCCGAAACTATTTGAACCATTCCTTCAGGAAGAGCAAGGGTTTACGAGAAGTTATGATGGCAGCGGACTTGGATTAACACTTGTAAAAAACTATTGTGACATAAACAATGCCGCAATAGAAGTAGAGAGCGAAAAAAATGTAGGCACAACTTTTAGAATAATATTTAAGAGTTAGATCATGATCAAGAGTTTACCCGTCGTACTTTTGGCGGGCAATGACAATTTAGGAGATTCAAATGAAAAAAATGTTAGTTGTAGAAGATGATATTTTATCTCAGAATGTTTTAAGAAGAATATTTAAAAGTGATTATGAAATAGTTTTTTGTGAATCCGCCGAAGAATATTATGAAAAATACTCAGAAAAGAAGTACGATATAATAATAATGGATGTAGCATTAAAAGGAATTAAGAATGGATTGGAATTAACAAAAGAGATTAAAGCCGCACCGCAATTTACCGGTACACCCATACTTTGTCTAACCGCACATGCACAAACTAAGTTGAGGCAAACCGCAATGGAATCCGGATCTGATCTTTTTATAACTAAACCAGTTTCAAATAAAGTACTTAAAGAAGCTGTGGCTTCATTAATTAGATAAGATTTATAAAAAGGGGTTTCTCATATTCAAGCGGGAAAAATGTAATTCAAAAATAATTTATTCAAAGTAGAAAATTATTTTGTTTTTATTGCCAGACTAACCGATGCAGAAACTTTTGTAAGTGTAAAATGAATCTTTGTCGGAAAAGTTTCTGAAGTTACCCCTTGAACCAAAGCAACACCCCCAACATAATTACCTTGAAATATTTTAATATTGTCTTTGTTATAAATTTCAATAACAATTCTGCCTAATGTATAATTACCAACTGCTAATGCAACATCTAAGTTTGTAGAATTAAGTGTTAAAGTGTAATCAGAAGTTTCGTCATAGTTTTTCGCTTTAACTGCAAAAGTAAAATTATCTTGTTTGTTAACTATTGCCGGTGTGTTCTCAATTAAGCTGTCGCTTAAAGAAGGGGTTACTAAATCAACATTATTATTACAACCGGAGACAAGAATCAATCCCGCTATTCCTAGAATCAAAAATGATTTTGTAATTCTCATTTTATCCTCCTTAAAAAATCGAACCGGAGCTTTTACAAACTCCGGTAATAAATCTATTTTGTTTGTGAAAGTCTCTTTGGTCCGGCATTAATAACTTCTTGCGAACAACCTTTTTCAAATAGTTTGAAGTTGTCTTGGAAACGTGCCGCAAGTGCATCATACTTTTTCCAGTACTCATCTTTACTTCCCCATGAGTTTTCCGGGAATAAAACATCTTCCGGAACATCAGGGCAAGTTACAGGAACTTCGTAGCCGAATAATTTATCCTTGCGATATTTAACCTTGTCTAATTTTCCTTCTAGAGCTGCGTTTAAAAGATTTCTTGTGTGGCGAATACTAATGCGTTTACCAACGCCAAATCTTCCGCCTACCCAGCCAGTGTTAACCAGCCAAACATTAGCGCTGTGTTTTAACATTCTTTGTTTCAGCATTGCCGCATAATCCGAAGGATGACGAACCATAAAAGGTCCGCCGAAACATGCAGAAAAAGTTATCTGTGGTTCAATGCCTAAACCAATTTCCGTTCCGGCGATCTTTGAAGTGTACCCACTAATAAAATGATACTGTGCTTGTTCCGGATTTAATTTTGCGATCGGGGGCATAACGCCTGATGCATCACAAGTTAAGAAAATTATATTCTTGGGATGAGTGTGAACGTAACCTTCTTTAATTACATTCGGGATAAAATCAATTGGGTATGAGGCGCGTGTATTTTCTGTTATTGTATCATCATCGAGATCAATATTGCGTGTTGTCGGATCCCAAACAACATTTTCTAAAATTGTTCCGAAGCGATGCGTTGTCTCATGTATCTGTGGTTCATTTTCAGCAGAGAGACGGATAACTTTTGCATAGCATCCGGCTTCAAAATTAAATACACCTTGATTACTCCAGCCATGTTCATCATCACCGATAAGTTTACGTTTTGGATCTGCAGATAAAGTTGTTTTACCGGTACCGCTTAATCCGAAGAATAATGCAGCATCTCCTTTATCTCCAACGTTTGCTGAGCAGTGCATTGGCAGTACGTCTTCATAAGTAAGTAAGAAATTTAAAACGGAGAAAACAGATTTTTTGATTTCACCGGCGTAAAGTGTGTTTGCTATAATAGCTGTTCTCTGGTCGAAGTTTAGAATGATCGCTGTGTCCGATCGTGTGCCGTCAGTTATCGGATCTACTTTGAATCCGGGAACTGCAATAACAGTAAACTCCGGAACAAATTTTTTCAATTCATCTTTGTCGTTCGTAGTTAAAAACATATTACGTGCAAATAAACTATGCCATGCTTTTTCTGTTATGATACGAACTGGCATTTTGTATTCAGGGTCTGCACCGGCGTAACAATCTTGAACAAACAATTCTTCACCTTGAACCCAAGCTTGCAAACGTCCCATTAATTGAGACCACATTGAATGAGTATAAGGACGGTTGTAAGTTCCCCACCAAATATCTTTCGCGGTTGATTCTTCATGAACGACAAATTTATCCGCCGCCGCACGAGCAGTGTGTTTTCCTGTATTTACAATAACAGGTCCCGATTTAGCAATCCTGCCTTCATTTCTAAAAATTATTTCTTCATACAAAGCTTCGTCGGGTAGATTCCAAAAAACACGATCAAGATTTGTTAACCCTTGATTCTTCAAACGGAAATCAGAAGCAAGATCTAAAGCTTGCTTTGTTGCAGGAGTATTGAATTCTAAATATTTACTCATGACCAATCCCTCACTAATTTTCTATCGCCAATATAAAGTTCGTTAGGTGAATTCGGATCGAGAGCCCATTTCATTCTTTCGACTCCTTCAGTTATATCTTTGATCGTTCCGCAGTAACTAATTCTTAAATAACCATCTAAACCGAATTCCTTTCCCGGTACGGTTAACACCATAACCTTATCAATTAAGAATGAAGAAAGTTTTTGAGAATCTTTTTCATAAGCCGAAAAATCTGCGAAGCAATAGAAAGTTCCATCCGGTACATGAACTTTAACTCCGCTGAATGAACGGAGCTGCTCGATCAAAACATTGCGGTTGTTTTCTAACGTAACGCGTAAACTTTCAACGCCTGATTGAATTCCGTTAAGAGCGCCGGCTGCTGCTTTCTGAAGAAGAACCGAAGGTCCGGAAGTTTGATGTCCTTGAATGTTCGACATTGCTTCGATAACTTTTTTATTTCCAACAGCCCAGCCAATTCTGAATCCTGTCATAGCATATTGTTTTGATACCCCGTTCACAATAATGATCTTAGAATTCTCAACAGATTTTTTTGTGTAATCGTAAGCGCTGAACGGTTTCTTTCCATCGAATACAAGACGATGATAAATATCATCCATGATCAAATAGAGATCTTTCTTTTCGCAGAAATTAACAATGTCAGAAATAAATTCTTCTGAGTACATAGCGCCGGAAGGATTGTTCGGACTATTGATAATTACGGCTCTTGTGTATGAACCAGTACGCAGTTCAATATCTTTTAGTCGTGGATAAAAAGTTCCGTCTTCCGGTAATGCAGCAACTCCAATTGCGCCGCAAAGTTTTGCCATATCGGGATAACTAACCCAATAAGGAGCTGGATAAATAATTTCTTCCTGCGGATTTAAGATTGCCTGCATTGCTACCATAATGGATTGTTTAGCTCCACCGGATGCAATTACATTTTCCGGATTTACTTTACGATGATAAAATTCTTCCGTATAACGGATAATTGCTTTTTTCAATTCCGGAATTCCATCGGCAGGTGTGTAACGAACTTCTCCGGTATTAAGTGAATTAACTGCTGCGAGCAGTGCATCCATGGGGGCTCTGCTTTTTGGTTCGCCACCGCCAAGATGAATTACCGGATCTCCTTTCTCTCTTAAGATCGCTGCCTTTTCATTCAATGCTAATGTTGGGGAAGCTTTAATTGCTCTTGCGATTTGACTTAGACTCATATTTAACCTGTGATTGATTTGTTCTAAAAAGAATATTTGCGCCCGAAACTTATCGGCTATTGGTAAGATTAGCAAGTGGATTTTGGCGTTGTTTCATTTTGTTGATGCTTGATTTATCAACGGCTTTTACTGTAAATTCATATCAGTTAATAAGAACTAATTGGAGTTAGTATGGAATGGACAATCATTTTACTCAATCTTATGTATGCCGTAATAGGTGTGGTCTTGATGTTTGCTTCTTACAAGGTGTTTGATCTTTTGTCACCTAAAATAAATTTTGAAGACGAATTGAAAAAGGGCAATATAGCCGTAGCCATTTTTATCGCCGCTCTTTTTATTGCGATCGCTTTGATAATCGGAGGTTCGTTAAATTGAAAAAAGTATTGTGCATTGTATTAATTCTCTTTTTGTGCGGTAATGTCTATCCTCAAAAACATTTTTCCAAGTACGATGATACTTTTAAAAAGTACAGCAAGAGATTTTTCGGTCCCGGATTTGATTGGAAAATATTTAAGGCACAGGGAATGGCTGAAAGCGGTTTAACTCCCGATGCAGTAAGTCAAGTAGGAGCTAGAGGAATAATGCAATTAATGCCTTCAACCTTTCAAGAAGTTCAAAGTATTAATTCAGAATTTACACAGATTGAAGATCCGGAATGGAATATTGGCGCCGGAATCTATTATGATAGAACTTTATATAAAGCTTGGAAGGAGATCGAAGCAGATTCTAATAAGCTGAATTTTACTTACGGTAGTTACAATGCCGGACGCGGAACTATAATGAAAGCTCAATCAAAAGCAAAAGATAATAGTTTAGATCATACTTCTTGGAAATCAATTACAAATGTAGCCAAGCAAGTGCCTCGATGGAAATACGAAGAGACATTAAATTATGTAGAGAGGATTAATAACTTTCACGAGAAACTAAAGAAGACCAAATAATTATTTTATTTTAATTTTTGCGATCACTCCTTTATCACCAACCATAAAACAACTGCCGTCTGATTTAGAAATACCGATGCTGTTAAAACTACGCGAGTCAATTGCCTTCCAAGTTTTTCCGTTATCAATTGAATAATCTGTTCCCGATGTACCGGTGGTTAAATAAAATTTGTATTTCTCGTTCCAGCTAACGCAAGATCTAAAACCATTCGGCTGATTTGATTTTACAGACTGCCAGCTTAAACCGCCGTCATCGGTTATTGAAATGTTTGCAATATTATCTTTATCGTTTTTATAATCTCCGCCAACAGCAATTCCGTTTAATTCATCTTTGAAGCAGATAGAAAAAACTCCGCTTGAAGAACTGCCGCTTTTAATTTGTGAATCAAACGCTCTCCAATTTTCCCCGTTATCTTCAGAGAGAAAAATTCTGGCTTGCTCGCCACCGCCGGTACCGAACCAAACAAGATCTTTTCCGGCAACTGTAATGGATGTTCCGCTTGCGGCAAAAGCGGCTTCACCATTTTGCGGAGAAGGAATAAATAATGAAGGATATTGTTCCCAATTATCGCCGCCGTCTTTAGTAACCACAAGAAAAAATTTTCCATCAATAGGATCGCTTAAAGCTATACCGTTTTTCTCGTTCCAGAATGCCATCCCATCAAAAAAAACTTTTGGATCTCTGTTCATATATTTTCTTTTCCAAGATTTACCACCATCAGTAGTTTTGAAAAAGAAAGCCGGCGCATCCGTACTCATTAAAATTGCAGTATTTTTATTAAACGCTTCTACATCACGGAAATCAAGTGCTTCAAATCCTTTAACCTTTCCATCTGTCCAAGTGTTGCCGCCATCTGTTGTCCTAAGAAATATTCCATTGGACCCACATGCCCAAGCTGTTAAGGAATCAATTACGGAGATACCACGCAGCGAAGAATTAGTTTTAGATTTTTGCATCTCAAAAGAAAAAAATAATTCTCCCTTTTTCTCTGCTACAATCGGCTTATCTTCTTTTTGTTTAACGGTTTCTTGCTGAGAGGTACAAGAAAAAAACAATATGGTTATAATCAGAAACGATAAAACAATTTTCATGCAGTTACCTTTTGTTCAAGAGAGAAATCCCATTCTGAAATATGTTTAATTTTTTAATAGCTGCGATTTGCTTATACATCAAGCTGAACCTACTCTTACGCCGTCTGTAATACTTGTATCCATCAGATATGTTTATAAACGAAGCGAAAAATATTGTTGCTTAGCAAAAAATAATTTCCCGCTTCGTTCAAAAGAGAGAAGAATAATTTTTCTATAAGAACTATTCTTTTTTTTCTAATAGACGACTTTCTAAATTCGATCTAATCTTCTTAACATTGGCAGCCAAATCTACCATTAAGAAAATCATTTCCAGCAATAAACCTAAGAGCCACATGTATAAAACAAATGTGAGAAATGTTATCAACAGTCCAATCAGTAATGATTTAAAACTGTACTTAGCTTCAGCTTTCATGTTTTCGAGATTTGCTTTGTAGCCGCCCACTTCGCTGTTGTAACCGCTCTCTTGATTTTTCAGGTTAGAGTATTCCGGCTGGATTCCATTACGTAGATCATCATCGGAAAAATTGGAAACATCTATATCGGCAAGTTTAATTGTAATCCAATTATCTCCGTATTTCTTAAATGTGTTCTTAAGATTTTCATCCGGCGAATTATAATAGAAATAATTTTCCAGATCCGTCCGTGTATATTCAATGGAATTTTTATCTGTAAGATAGTTTCTCACGTCGAGGTAATTTTTCAAATCCTGAAATTGTACATTGCTCGATAATTGTGCTGCGATTGTAATGTTCTCTTTTTCTGCGGCGGATCTGTTCTTCCCCCGTTCATCTATGAAGTTTTTTATCAATTGATCCTTCTTTCCGTTCCAGTCTTTATCAAAACTCTCCAGCTTTGTCTTTGCTGCCTGGAATGTGCTGTCCAATGAATGGATATACTTTTCCGCGCCCTCGATCTGAACACGCAAATATTGAGGAGGAAGAAATGAATTCCACGATGAAATTGATCCCGTACTGATTACAAAAACACCAATTATTATTGCAAACCCCTCCAGTATAATCAACAACTTGTTAAGGAGATACTGTTTGTTCTCGGTTATTCCAGTATCTCCCATCTCTCCAAATTGAGTGAGACTTATAAAACGATTTTTGAAATAGAGGAGAGGGCTGTAGATAATTGAAGCTATAATTCTGAGGATTCCAAGAAAAGCATAGCCGAACTTATCTTTTGTAAACCAATATGAAAAGCCTGCTAAGATTAGGATAGCAATAACTAATATCCAAACGAAACTAATTTCGTATTGACTAATTAGATCGAACATACAATTCTCCCGTTTTTGTTATTATGATTTATATATTATCAATAAAAGAATTTGTCTTCAGTTCGATCTTAAAAAAAATTACTGCAAATTATTTCAATCTATCTTTTTGATTTTATCCTTTCTGCTAGCTCTTGGAGAGTAATGTTTTTTATACTCACATTCCTTTTCTTTAATCAAAATAATGAAATAAGAAAGAAATAGAAATAACAACTAATTATAAACACTTGACACCAAATATTGAAAGCATACCTGTAATTAATAATTTATGTATGTTGTATAAAACAACAAATCCTCATAGGAAAATTCTTGAGGATTTTTTTGAACTTGATTGCATTGTGAATGAAGTTAAAAAGTTAAAGATTTTTTGTCGATTGTATTTGATTGACTCATATTTGATTGCACCTAAAGAACAAAAATTTTGTAGCATAATGAATTTTGATATGTTGTTTTAAGGAGGATAAAAATATAGATTAAAACACGAATTAAGTGCTTTTTATTTGGATGAAGTTTTGAATAGGTACAACTAGCACTGAGTATTTTTGTTCTAAAATTTTGTTAAGATTAATATCCATCGTTCATCCTAAGTGTTCTGATGAGTCAACTAATTTGGAGAAACAACCATGGAAGAAAATTCATATAATACTATAAAGAAACTTTTAGCCAGCAATAATCCGGAAGAGTTACGCCGTGGGATGGAATTAGTAAAAAAAGAAATTGCTAGGATCGGATCTTCTGAAGCAAGACCGTTATTTGAAATGATATCAGCAATTTTTTATATAGATACATTAGATCTGCCTGATCTAGTTCCGGTACTTGAAGAAGCCATTAGTTTAACTGTTGGTTTTGGCAAGTGGGTTGTTCCGGTGTTGATAGAAAATCTAGAAGCCGGTGATCTGAAAGCTCAAATGGTTATCAGCCATGTTTTAGGACGAATAGGCGCAGATGCGATCCAACCATTAATTACTGAATACACATCTTCATCTGATCCGGATCGTCATACCTTTATATTGTATGCGTTGAGTAAAATAAAATCTCCCGCAATTGTGCAGGCTGCTCAACTGGCACTTGATGCAACTCAATCACCCGATCGCGAACTTCGTGATACAGCAACCCGGGCGATTGGAAAGTTTGCCGAGTCTATACCACCGTCACAGTTGTCGGAGACTCTACGAAAAGAATTCAGAGAAAAGTTGGAGATCAATCTGGCTGATACAAATGCAAACATTCGTACAAAAGCTGTACGGAGTTTAGGTAAACTTGCTAAATATGGTCATCTAACAACTTCGGAACGAGAGAAACTCCGGCTGGTATGTCAGCGTATTTTAGGCACAGATGATTCTTATGATTGGGATCGAGCCTTTACCGTCCGCAAAGAAGCTGAGGAAGCACTAAAATATGTTTGAAAAAGTACAGTTGACTTAAAACAGACACATTCACATTTTCACTTTCTGGTTTGTGTCTAGGGATTTTACTCCTCTATCTAAAAGATTCGAGTCCGAATCGTCAAACTTGATTACCCTAATTAATAAAATGAATGGATTAACTTTTTGTTATTAGTTATTGCTGAGCAATAAATCGCTAATTCCCTTTTACAGAAATTTTATTATCAGTTGATAGATTTTTTGATAGCGATTAAAAAACAAAACCCCAAAACTTTTCGTTTTGGGGTCATTAGAGCTGGCTATGGGGCTCGAACCCGCGACCTGCTGATTACAAAGAATATTCAAAAACTCGTAACTATAAACAAAATAATAATTGAAAAATCATTGCCATAGTGTTTGCCATAGTGAAAATTAAATTAATTTTGAAAAGTGCAAAGAGTCATGGAATTTTGGATAGCCACAACGACTTCATTAATTGGCGAGTAAACCACTACCTTTAACTGCCTAAAAGATGTAGTTCCTTTTTCATCCCTTTGCCCGATTGAACTGCAATGCATTTATTTATATAATTATTAAGCACACACAACCAATTAACCCAGCTGCAAATTAAAGCAGTATTTACAGCTGGGTTTATTAAGAAATATTTTTATCCAACAAAAAGGAAATATTTTTGCATTTTTATATGTGCACGAAGTTCTGGATATGGACAGGTAATGCAAATAAGAGGTTTACATGTCTCTAAAGAAACTATTCATAGTTCTTTTGGGGATTCAATTTATATTAGTTGTTGTTTTGATGGTATTGACTCTTTTTCAATTCCAGAATCAAGGAGATCTGAATAAGAGCCGAGACATTCATTTCAAATCCTATTTGCTGGCGGATGAGCTGCGCCAAAGCTCGGACGATCTTTCACGTATGGCGCGGACTTATGTTGTAACCGGCAACACTGAGCATGAACGCGACTACTGGACTATTCTCGACATCCGCAATGGCAAAAGCCCTCGTCCGGTGAGTTACAACCGCATCTACTGGGATTTCAAAGTGGCAACAGGACAGAAACCGCGCCCCGATGGTGAAGCAATATCACTTCAAGATTTGATGATCAAAGAAGGTTTTACAAAAGCTGAGTTTGAGAAATTATCCTTAGCGCAGAAGAATTCGGATGGGTTGGTCAAAACAGAAATGATCGCTATGAATGCAGTAAAAGGTTTGTTTGATGATGGTTCCGGAAACTTTACAGTAAAGAAAAAACCCGACCGCGAGATGGCAATAAGAATAATGAATGATGAGGCATATTATACAAACAAAGCTGAAATCATGAAGCCGATTGATGAATTCTATGTTATGTTTGAAAAACGAACCGCCACAGATGTCGCCAAGTATGAACAACGTTCAACAAACTTACTTTGGTATAGCACAACGCTTATCATAATTATTATGGGCATGTTTATAATATTCTTTGTTGCAATCGAACGCCAGATTACTACGCGCATGCATTCAGAAGAAGCATTACGCGAAAGCGAAGATAGTTACCGCGATCTGGTTGAAAACAGTAGCGACTTGATAATAACCCACGACCTGGATGGAAATCTTCTCTCATCGAATGGTACTGCGTTAAAAATTATCGGCTATTCTAAAGACGAAATAATAAATATGAATTTGCAAAATATTATAGTCCCGGAATACCGAAGGCTCTTTAATGTTTATTTGGATAATATAAAAAGAATTGGACATGCACGCGGACTTATGATAATTCAAACTAAAACCGGTGAAAAACGTATTTGGGAATATAATAACACACTCCGAACCGAAGGTATTGCTAAGCCAATAGTGCGGGGGATGGCTAAGGATGTTACGGAGCAGAAGCGGGCGGAATTAGAACGACGAGTATTATATGAAATAACACACGGCGTTACTACAACTGCCAATCTCGATGAACTGCTGAAGTTGATACATAATTCTCTAAAGAAAATAATTTATGCGGAGAATTGTTTTGTTGCACTTAATGATCAAACCACAGAACTTTTTAGCTTTCCATATTTTGTCGATAAGTTCGATCCAACTCCCGAACCTGTAGCTATGCGGAAAAGCTGTTCCGCTTACGTTTTCAAGACAGGTAAATCGTTACTGCTTACACAAAAATTATTTGACCAACTCGTAGAACAAGACGAAGTCGAATTAGTTGGTACAAATAGCCCGTCATGGATTGGTGTGCCGTTGCAAACACCAAGCAAAACAATTGGTGTTTTAGTTCTTCAACACTATGAAGAGGAGAATGTATATACTGAACGAGATGTTAAATTTCTCGACACCGTTGGAAGTCAAATTGCTATTGTTATTGAACGCAAGCTAGCAGAAAAAGAAATTAAAAAACGTAACGAACAACTATCAAAACTTAATTCAGAAAAAGATAAATTCTTTTCAATAATAGCACATGATTTGAAAAATCCTTTTGTTACTATTTTAGGGTTTTCTGAACTGCTTCTTGCAGATTATGCAGAACTAAACGATGAAGAAAGAAAATATTATATCGAAGAGATGAAAAAATCTGCTGATCTTTCTCATAATTTGCTGCAGAATTTATTACTATGGTCGCGTGCTCAAACTGGCCGTATTGAATTCAATCCGCAAAAACTTAACCTTCACAATATTTTTCATGAAAATTTAGATCTTGTTAAAGCAACTGCGGACAGAAAACAGATTCAATTAAACCATGATCTACCCGATGATATAACGCTTATTGCTGATGAAGATATGCTCAACACTATTATTAGAAATCTTCTGACTAATGCAATAAAATTTACAAATAAAGGTGGGACAATTTCTGTGAAAGCAGTTTCAAATGAACATGATATAGAAATTGCAGTTGCTGATTCTGGGGTCGGCATGGATCAAAAAACTATTGATAATCTATTCAGATTGGATGTAACTAGTTCAGCAAGTGGGACTGAGAGTGAGTCCGGAACCGGACTCGGGTTAATTCTGTGCAAGGAATTCGTTGAAAAAAATAACGGTAAGATTTGGGTTGAAAGTGAATTAGGAAAAGGAAGTACTTTTTATTTTAATTTGCCGAATGCGGAATAAGTTGAAAGTTGTAGTTATCCAAAACTTTGCACGCATTTAAAAATGCAAATACTTTGTGCTACTTATTTGAAAATTTATTTCTTGCAAATCATATATAACTGTAGAAAAATTTTTCTTAGTCACAAAATGTGAAAAGACTTTTAAAAGATAATGATCACTACCATAGTGTTTGCCCCAGTTCACGTCTGTTATGGTGTATAAATGAGGTCTGTCTAGGTTAGTTTTAAAAGTTGGATAAAAACAAAGCCCCGAATCCTTTCGAATTTCGGGGCTTTTGAGCTGGCTATGGGACTCGAACCCGCGACCTGCTGATTACAAATAATCGGGATTCTTTGCTTTATTGTTTGCATTATTAGTTTTTTGCAAAGTCCCTACCCAGTCCCTACTTCATTCTTTCCGAACATAAGGAGAGTAAAACCTTATGTTCATTTCAACATCTAAAAAATCACCGTTCTATCAACTCACTTATGAAGTTGATGGAAAGCGAACGACTGTTTCCACCAAAACGAAAAATCTTCAAGATGCCTACAAATTCATGGCTAACTTTTCTCGTATTGGTAAATTAACACATGCTGAAAGGAAAGAAACCAAACAACAAATCAAATCTACCTCACTATCAAAATTCAAGGAGGAATATGTTGACCACATTAAGTCAACAAAATCTAAAAGCTATCTTCGTTCAATAAAGCTTTCTTTCAAAATGCTGATTGCATTTACCGGAGATCTTCAATTAAGTAAATTAGAACTTCACACAATCGATAAATTCATCACTCATACTTATTCACGAACTCCGAGAGGAGCTGCTCTTTATTACCGTACACTAAAAGCAGCTTTTAGTAAAGCTGTTCTTTGGGATTATCTTTCAGAAAATCCACTGAAGAAAATTAAAACTCCAAAAGTTTCTAAAGCTTTTCCGGTTTTCATCTCCGAAACTGAATTGAAAACTATTCTGGAAAATACACAAGATGTATATCTCAAAGATTTATTTTTTACCGCTTTTTATACTGGTATGCGCCTTGGTGAATTAGTAAATATGAAGTGGTCTTGGGTCGATCTGAAACAGAATCAAATTACTGTTCAATGCTCAGAGTTTTTCACAACCAAGAGTAAAAAAGAAAGGATCATCCCGTTTAATCCTAATCTCAAAACGATTATTATTAATCGCTTTCCAAAAGTATTCAATATTAAAAATGATGAATATGTTTTTTCAAAATCCCCTGGAGTAAAATTCAATGAAGACTTCATAAGCAAACAATTCAAAGTCTCAATTCGTGCCGCCAAACTTGATGATAAAATTCACTTCCACACTTTGCGTCATTCTTTTGCTTCGCTGTTGGTCCAACGCGGAGTTTCTTTGTACGTGGTTAAAGAATTACTTGGTCATGAAACGATTTCGACAACTCAGATTTACAGTCACCTTCAGCAACAAAATTTGAGAGATGCGGTGAATCTTCTATAATAGGAAATCCCTCTTTATCAGAGGGATTTTTTATATTAAAAAAATTACTTAATCAGTACAAGTTTTTTAGTTTGTGAAAAATCTCCAGCTTGCAATCCGTAGAGATAAACACCATTAGCGAAATTCTTCCCATCAAATTTTACTTTGTAAAAAAACTGGTCATTTTTTTGATTGAGTAGCGCGCTATTTCAGCTAGCGTTCCGCATGTATACGACGATTTGATAAAATGTAGTGTATGAAGAGGTTGAAGTTCAGGTTTAGGGAAGTAAACACCCGCTTTGCCTTACCTCCTCTGCTACGCGAATTATCGCCTCAAGGCTTCGCTCTACATCCTGATCCGTCGTTGCCCACGACGAGATGCTGATCCGCATGGCTGTGTGCCCCTGCCAGACCGAAGCACCAGCCCAGCAAGTACCTTCTTCCTGAATGGCAGCGATGATGCGACGCGTTGTCGCTGCATCTCCGAATGAAACCAGCACCTGATTAATGACTACGTCGTTGAGAATGTTATAGCCTGCTGCGTGCAACCCTTTGGCAAAATGCGTTGCATGTCGGCAGGTACGCTCGATCATGTCGGCAAGTCCCTCTCGTCCCAATGAGCGTAACGCTGCCCACACCTCAACTCCGCGTGCCCGGCGCGAGAACTCCGGTGTATAGTCTTCTGGTTCACGCTGTTCTCCATGAACTAAATAGGCGGCAGTAATCGAGAATGCTGCACGCAGGTGCAACTGTTCACGAACGATGACAATCCCGCTGTCATAAGGCACGTTGAGCCACTTGTGGGCATCCGTTGCCCACGAGTCGGCATTTGCAAAACCCTTGACCAGATGTTTACGATTCGGTGCTACAGCCGCCCATAATCCAAATGCACCATCCACGTGAACCCATGCGCCCGCAGCTTTTGCTTGTGGAATGATCTCATCTGCATGGTCGAATGCGCCTGTGTTGACGTTACCCGCCTGAATGCAGACGATTGTATTTTCATCAAGTGGCGGCAAAGAATTCGCACGCATTCTACCTTGACCATCAACTGGAACTCTGATGACTCGCTCGCGTCCCAGACCTAGTGTCATGAGAGCCCTCAGCACACTCACGTGGACTTCATCTCCGACTACTACTGTAATCGGCGGTGCACCGAATAAGCCCCGGGCTTCGACATCCCAGCCCTGTCGGGCGAGAAGAGCATGTCTTGCAGCGGCTAAACCAGAAAAATTCGCCTGAGTTGCACAGGTGACAAAACCTACACCACAATCAGACGATAACCCTAGCATATCAAGCAACCAGCGCATAGCGACTTCTTCCAATTTAGCAGCAATCGGTGAGAGAGTTACTATGCCTGCGTTTTGATCCCACACCGTAGCCAGCCAATTAGCAGCAACCGTTGCCGGGAGTGAGCCGCCGACAACAAAGCCGAAATAGCGCGAGCCGGCCGTCGCCACCGTCGCAGGTGAACCGATTTCATCCAACAACGCAACGACCGCTTCCGGGTCGGTGGGTGCTTCAGGCAACGGCTCATCAAGCAGTCGCAGATTAGCAATGGCTTCCGGCTTTGGCGCCACGTTCCGATCATTCAGTCCATCCAGATAACGCCACGCGCGTTCAGTGGTTTCTTTCAACAAGTGCTTCATTATCTTCTCTCCAGTTTTTTAGCAGTCTGGCGTTTCTCTGGTGCCTGTGGACATCATGTCATCAGTGTCAGATTACATCATGACTCTTACAAAATTATTATCAATTAAAAATTCTTGTTCAACTGTCTGCACAGTCTGCATTCTATGAAAAACGCTGCATTGCAAACTAAAAATAGTAATTGTAAATATAATCAAAAACATTGGCGCCTTTTTCAATGTGGTTTTTCTTCATACGTGCTAATTGGTTGCATTCCACATATAGCTATTTTAGACTTTCATCAATATTTATTTCAGCACTTCTCAAATTCAATAACTTCCCAACCCACACTTTCATATCATCCACAATCGAATAGACAACCGGAATAAAAACTAGAGTAAGAAGCGATGAACTTATCATTCCTCCCATAATAACTACTGCCATACCGGATCTCATTTCTGAACCGGCTCCCAATTCCAACGCAAGTGGCGACATACCGAATATAAGCGCAAGTGTTGTCATTAAAATTGGGCGGAGCCGTGTTTTGCCTGCTTCAATTAACGCTTCATTCCGGCTCAGACCACGCTTGCGTAATGTGTTGGTAAAGTCAACTAAAAGGATCGCATTCATCACAACTAATCCCACTAGCATAATAACGCCAATCATTGAAAACAGATTGAGTGTTTTGCCCGCTATCATTAGTCCAAGGATGGCGCCGACTACAGTGACCGGCAGTGAGAACATGATGACGAATGGATAGAGGAACGATTCAAAAAGAGCAGCCATGATCATGTACACAAACAAAATCGAAAGCACAAGCGCGATAGTCATGTTGGTAAAAGTTTCATCCATCATTTCTACATCTCCCGTCAGACCAACTTTTGTAATTGTTCGCGGTGGATTCAATTTGTTGATTGCTTCAGTAACATCATTGCTCACATCGCCAAGAGGTCTGCCAACAACGTTCGCAGTAACAACAAATTGTCGGTTGTGGTTTTTACGCTGAATTTCAACAGGACCATAATCTTGATAAATGCGTGCAAGCTGGCCTAATGTGATTATCTCTCCGGAAATTGATTTGACGTTCATAGATGAAATATCCTCAGCGCTTTTCTTTTTTGCTTCCGGCAGTGTGACCATCATATTGTATTCGCGGTCGCCTTCTTTATATTTGTTTGAGATGTCGCCGTCAATACCTGTACGTAACGTAGCGCCAACTACCGCTGAAGGAATTCCTAATGCAGCGCATTTTAATGGATCAATTTCAGCTTTGATTTCCGGAGCGCCAGCTTTCCAAGATGATGACACTTCCAAAATACCTGGAATGTTTCTTATCGCATCCACAATCATTTTTGATGCAATATTAAAGTCCCTAGTTTCTGAGCCGGCAACTTCAATTCGAATCGGAAGATTTCCTCCGCCACCTCCCATAATACTGGGTGGATAAACTCGCATAGCAATACCGGGAATTTCCTTTCCCAATTCCCGTATAGCCTGGGCAACTTCTTGAGTTGAACGAAATTTTTTGCCTTGATAGAGGAGAAGTTTTAGTTGTCCAACTTGACTGCCGTTTAAAGTCATTTCCTCATTGGAAACTTTGCCGAGTGTAACAAATCGTGATTTCACCTCCGGCACAGCGGCAAGTTTAGCTTCCAACATTCTTGTAACGGCGTCAGTTTTTTCAAGAGAAGTACCGGCAGGAGTTTCAACTTCCACCATCAACTCGCCTGTATCAGGTGGCGTGAAAAACTCGGTGCTCACTGCACCTAAAGGAATAAGAGCAATACTTCCTATAAATACTAATGTTGTAACGGCGAGGACAGTTTTTCTGTGCCTAAGTGCCCAGCCGCTTAATTTCCCATACTTATTTTTGAGAAGTTCCATCACTTTGTTTTTCTCTTTGGAAGAAGATTCATCCACCGTCTTTTTCAACCAACGTGATGCTAACATTGGCGTGAGCGTGAATGAAACAAAAAGTGAGAAGAGTATTGCAAATGTTATCGTGAGTCCGAATTGCGCAAAAAACTTTCCGACAATTCCGCCCATAAAAGCGATAGGAATAAACACTGCAATGTGTGTCAATGTGATGGCAATAGCTGCAAGTCCTATCTCATTCCTTCCATCAAGTGCAGCTCGAAATGGATTCTTTCCCAAACTCAAATGCCGATTTGTATTTTCAAGAACTACAATTGAATCGTCGACGAGTATTCCTATCGAGGTTGCCAGTCCCATTAGCGAGAGCATATTAAATGTAAATCCTGCGTAGTACATCAAAGAAAAAGTTGCAATAATCGAAGTAGGTATTGCTAAAAGAACGATGACTGTATTCCGTATGTTTCGCAGAAAGATAAAAATAATGAACCCGGTCAACACAATAGCTTCAAGCAGATTGTCGCGTACTTCAGAAATAGAATTTTTTGTGAATGACGATTGGTCGTATGCGATAGCGAATTGAATATCGGAAGGAAGACGAGTCTTCAGTCGTTCCATTTCTTGCTTTACTAAATCAGCCACACGAACGCTGTTGGAACCCGGCTGTGGTCGAACTGCAATTCCCAAACTTGAAGTACCATCTATTCGATTCAAACTCTTCATTTTCTTAAAAGAGTCATCTACATTTGCAATGTTTTGCAGGTAAATTTCCTTGCCAACGGGTGTAAAGATCGGCGCCTTTTTGATGGCGTCAACATTCCGGAATTTGCCCAGAACTCTAACGCCGTGCTCTTTCGTTTTTGTTTCTATTGAACCAGCCGGTACATCAAGATTCTCCATCTTCAGGGAATTCACAACATCTAAAATTGACAACTTGTATTGGGCTAATTGTTCCGGGTCAACAGCAATATTGATCTGTCGTTCTTTTTGACCCGAGATCAGAATATCAGCAACCCCTTCCACTTGTTGGAATCTATTCTTCACTTGCTTATCAACGATGAGATACAACTCATCAAGCGTTCGTGTTTTAGAATAAACTGCGATATTCAAAATCGGTATGGCGGAGGCATCCCATTTTGAAACTATTGGAATCTCGGCGTCATCAGGAAGCGAGAACCGTATTTCATCAACTTTTTTCTGCACATCCAATCGGGCATTGTTTCCGTCAAGTCCTAATTTGAATTCCACAATTACTGTCGAAACACCTTCACGAGACCACGACCTGACATTCTTGATGCCGTTGATTGTGCTGACCGCTTCTTCAATCGGTTTCGTAATTGATGTTTCATTCTCTTCCGGATTAGCTCCCGGGTATAATGTTGTAACTGTAATGGTTGGGAAGTCGGTCTCCGGGAACATTGAAGATCCCATTCGAGAAAGCGAGATGAATCCGAAAACAGCTATGGCACCAAAGATCATTAAAAGAAAAACGGGGCGACGGATGGATAATTCTGTAATTGTCATTTTTGGTTTCCCCCAATAATTTTCACACGCGAGCCGTCTTTCAATTCATCCGAAGAGAATGTAATAACAGTATCTCCGGCGCTAATACCCTTTTTTATTTCGACTGCAGACTGTTTCTGCATTCCAAGTTCCACAAAAGTTAATTTTGCAATACCGTCTTTAACAACATACACAGCTCGATTGCCGTTTATCCGTCTTATTGCATCGGGAACAATTGCCAGAGCCGGCTTTCTATTGATGATTATACCCGCTCGGCCGAACATTCCCGATATGATTTCCGAATAATTTTTATCGAATGTAATTTCAACTTCGCCTTTGCCGCTATGAGAATTGAGATTCGACTTAATCAAACTCACTTTGCCGGTGAATTCGCGGTTCGGCAAAGCATCAAGAGTAATAATAACTTCCAGACCCTCACGGACTTTTGCCAGATCGGTTTCAAAAAGCTCAACTAGTAGCTTCAAATCTTCTTGCTTTGAGATTGAGAGAATGGGATTAGAGTCTGAAACGCGAGAGCCTTCCTTTAGATACAACGTCTCAACTTTTCCAGCGATTGTAGATTTCACTTCAACCGGTTTGAATGATAAGCCAACTTCATCCCGCTCGACAATTGCAATAACATCATCGTTTTTTATTTTTTGTCCTTCTAGTACAAGCAGCCGGACTAATTTTCCCGGCATTTTTGGAAAAATATCTACTACGTCAGGCTTCTTCACAGAACCGTAAGTAGAAACATCTTCAATCCATTCGGTTTGTTTTATTATACTTATCTCTACAGGCAGCGGATGGTTAGCAAGTTCTTCAGCTTTTCTATTTCCTGCCGCTTCTTGTTTATCACAGCTATTTATAGCAAACAGTGATAATAGAATGATAAATGAGAGAATCTTTTTCATATTTATAGCCCCACTAAATTTTTTATGATATTCATTTTTAAAAAACATTGCGGCCTACTGATTTCTGCAGGCTGTACTTACTAATTATATAATAACCTACAGCTTGTACATAATTAAGTTTTGCGGTTTGAAGAGATTGCTGAACATCGAGTAGGTCCAAAGTGCTTACTAAACCGCGATAGTATCTTTCTTCGGCAGTTGCGAGCGATTGTTTCGTCAACTCTATTTTCTTTTGTTCAATTTCAATTTGTTTTTCTTTTGTTTGCAAATCGAGTAACACATTTTTTATTTCAATTGCTATTTGATCTTTAGTATTGTCATATTGCATTTGAGTTATCTTTAGCGATACTTCCGCTTGCTGAACTTGGGAACTTGTTCTAAAACCATCAAATAATGGAAGAGAAAAAGAAAGCCCGGCATTCCAACTTCCTTTGAAGATATCTACTTTAGGAAGGTATCCATTCCGAAGATCCCAATTGAAGAAAAGATCAACATTTGGCTTGTTCATCGTTGAAGAAATATCTTTTTGCAGCGATGCTTGTTTTTCTCTCTCTTGTAACTGCTTGAGTTCAATTCTGTTAGCGAATGCTTCCTGAAACAACATTTTTTCATCCATCGAAATTTTAATGTACGTCAGTGAATCTTGCAGCTGTACGAAAGTATCCAGCGAACGACCGATGATTTTGTTGAACTGTATCTTTAGTTTTCTAAGACTTGTTTCAGCGTTCAGTATTTCACCATTAACCGAACTGATTTGAACTTCCATGGATAGAATATCAAAGGACGATGTTTCCCCGGCTTCATATTTTTTCTTCATGGTAGAAAGCCGCTGTTCAAGAAGTGAAAGGTTTTCATTAATTACTTTAATTGCTTCACTCATCATCAGTATCTGATAATATAGTTGAACCGTTAGATAAGTTACTTCACGTTCCGTGAAAGCTGCACTGTGTTTCGCTTGCAATAATTCAATTTCATTCATCTCAACCATTTTGCCGTTTCTTCCCCAATTGAAAAGCGATTGGTTGAGAGCCACTTGCGCATTGTAATTATTTTGCGTTCCAAGCTTAAATTCTTCAGCCGGCAAACCCGGAATCTCGAACTTGAATGTAGAGAATGTATTTAACCGGGTATAGTTCGCATCTAAGCGAAGCTGTGGAAAATAAACGCTGCGAGATTCATCCATTTTGGCTTCGGCTCCTAAAATAGATTCTCTTGCCAGAAGAATGCTTTTATTGTTTTCCTGTGCAAGTCTTACGCTTTCGGCAAGAGTTAAACTGCTGTTTGATTCTTTGTTCGCTATCTGTGCGTTTAGTTGGAGCAGTGAAGAAAAGAAGAAAAACAAGATTAAAAATATTCGAAGATGAAACGTCATCACTATTACTCCTTTTTCATTGTGTGTTATTTAAAGTCTCGATAATTTTTTCTACTGAGGGAACTCCTCCGTAAAGTTTTAGTTTTCCATCCACAAAGACTAACGGTGCAACAGCAGTCCCATACTTCTGTGCAAGAGGAAGTACTTGATTGATATACTTGTTGTCAAGTTGATTCGTTGCATACAGTTCAGCAGCCGATACGACTTTAATCTCAGCAGAGACATTTGCTTGCTTTACCGCTTCCGTAATATTTTCAAGAAGACGATCGTCTATTTTCTTCATTGTTGGGGAACAACAAGCCAACGAGAGAACTACGATTTCAGTTGCCATAAAGTGTTCTCCCAATATTTTTCAAACTCTCTATCCCAACAATATCCGTCTCAAATAACGGGACTTGCACAAGTGTTAGTCCATTAAAACGTTCTTTAATTATCGTCAAGTAACGATCCTGTGTCTCACGCCGTCGTTTTAAGAACCAATTTCCTTGCAATACTTTATATGGAATAATTTCATTCACAATCATTGTAGAGACGTTGATACTTAGCGTGCCAAGGTTTTCGATTGCTCTGGAAGATTCTTCTATAGGTAATTTCTCGGCAAGTAAAACAACAATGAAAGAAGTTTGGCGTTCGTCTTTGAGTGTGTTTAGTGCGGCATCGTAACGTGCCTTCTCCTGTTTTAAATCTTCGAGCATCCCTTCATCCACAGTTCCACCTAAAATGGAAGAGAGTTCTTTTCTGTTTTTTATTTGATTGGTAAGAAAATTAGCCCAATCAAACGGCATAGCCAGTTCGCGAAGTGTGTGCCCAGTCGGCGCTGTATCAAAAACAACAATATCATGAGCATCATCATTCAGGAATCGAACGAACTGATCAAACGCTGCCATTTCTTCCATGCACGGTGTGTTGAGAGTTTCTTTTCCAAAAAGGTTGGTGAATTGTGTAACCGTGTTGCTCAGTCTTTTTTGGAAAGGTCCGGCCGCCGATTTTGGATTTATATTCAGAGCATGAAGGTTTTGTATTCCATTAATTTCAGTCGGCTCGATTTCAGAAATTTCTTGTTGAAAAATTGCCGAAAGACTCACCGTGGGATCAGTGGAGACTATTAGTGTTTTATAACCAGCATTAGCAAAATGAATGGCAGAGGAAGCAGCCATAGTAGTTTTGCCTACTCCGCCTTTTCCGCCAAAGAAAAAATATTTTTGTTTTCCATTATTAATGATATTCTCTTTCATATTCACTTTATCCTCTGTTATGATTGAATGTATTTCAGTATTTATTTAGCTTTGTAAAGCAAACAAAAAGGGCAACACTTCTTTTGGGAAGTGTATGCATTGTCTTCTCAGGACACCAATTGTTTGCCAATGCCCGGGTAAAGTGTTCGTAGCACTAAACCCGGGTTTTTAATTCACGAACTTATTTTTTCACAATTTCCGCACAGAGTTTAGATGGTGGTAGCATCAAACCTCGAATCTCATGAACTTGTACAAGATGCGCATACTCGTCAGAAAATTCCATTTTATTTAACAGGCCAAAAACATAGTGAACCAAATCGTGGCAATGCAATCCGATCCAATCTTTTGGTAATAGTTCCCTAGGTAGTGCTGGTTCTTCAAGGTAAATATCCATAAGGTCAAGTTGCAGTTGGAGAACTTTTGGGAAAAGTTTTCTAGCTTCTAGTTTTTCCTTTTGTTTAATCTTTTTTTCAAGAAAACGCGCGAGATTTTCCCATTGTTTAACAAACGTTTTATATAACTTTTCAAGTTTTTTAAGATTCCAAACTCTATAAATAATTTCTTTTACATCAATGCAACATTCGAGCTGTACTGTTTGACATTGAAATACAGCAACATATTTCTTGAGTCCAAGGGAAGTAATTAGTTTTCCAACCTCAGCAGATTTATTGTACGGAGAGATCCAAGTGCTGCCGAAAAGCATACCAAAACCTATCGTAATCAATTCATTCCGCAATGAATTCCGCTTCTTTCTTAAGGTTTCCGGAATACCAAAAACAACCACCGTCCAGGTCCCCTCCCACTTTTCTTCTGGAAATTTTCCCTCTATCAGAGAATCAATATGTAAATGTTTATCAATGGCAATTTGAATTTTACGTTCACCTTCCTTACTCAACTTGTAGAAAAGAGTGCCATTTTTTTTCTTTTTTGTAAGAGTACCTTCTTTTACCAATCTATTTACAGATGCGCGAATAGAATGCTCAGATTTTTTTACTCTACAACCGAGATCGATAAATTCATTAATTGAAACCTCGTCCTTCTGGAGAAGACATCTTTGAATAATATTTTGTGTTTTTATCATATTGTTGTTTTATTATATTGTCGTTATTGATAACGACAGTTATTAACTATGATTAAATTAAAGAACATTTTTTATATTGTCAAGAACTTTTAGAATTCTTCCTATCTCTAAAGAATATGATGTTTTGTGTTTAATTTTTAATTCATCAACCTGATAAAGTTGTATTTTATCGTATCAAAGGGAGAAAGCTCCACCAAGAAACAATTAGCAAACAATTCAAAGTCTCAATTCGTGCTGCCAAACTTGATAATAAAATTCACTTCCACACTTTGCGTCATTCTTTTGCTTCGTTGTTGGTCCAACGCGGAGTTTCTTTGTACGTGGTTAAAAAATTACTTGGACATGAGTCATTAACAACAACACAGATATATTCTCATTTACAACAACAGAATTTGCGTGATGCTGTTAATCTTCTATAGTACCTAGTAACTCAAACATGCCCGCCGTCCTTTTGGCGGGTTTACGGTCACCTTCAGCAGCAGAATTTGAGGGATGCTGTTAATCTATTGTAAAAATCGTTCACAATATTTAACTCTAGAAAGGTAGTTCACTTTTTTAGGTGAAATATACTAATAGATATAGACTGATAATTTTTATAGGTTTAATTGTAGGTTCAAAAGGAACTTGTTATTGAAACTAAAGGATACATTAAATGATAGATGGAAAAAAATAATGGTTATCAAATGTTGTTCGAGAAAAGCATAATTATTGAATATTCACTAAATCTTAATTTGCCCAGAGGTTTATTAAAAATGAAGAATAAACAATTAAACTACTTTTTTGCGGAATTTTAATGCTCAACCAAATTGATCGAAAAACCATTATTGAAATAAGAAAATCTCTCGAATATCTTTATAAGAAGTTGCCAAATTATTATCTGCGTGTTTTTATAAAAGGGGAAAAAGTCCGATCAAGTAGCATTGATTTCCAACCCTTACTTGATACAGGGCTTATTGAGAAATCCAACAATTATTTTTTCAGTAAATACAGTATATATCCAATAAAGAATTGTTTTATTCTTACAGATCAGTTCTCAAATAGAAATTTAGACCGTGTTTTCCCAATCTCAGATGATGAATCAGGCTTTCTTGCAAGAAAATTAATCGTAAAAGAAAATGAAATAGGAATAGACATTGGTACAGGTTCAGGAATTTATGCAGTTGTTGCCGCGCAAAAAGAAAAAAAAATATTTGCAATAGATATAAATCTTAAAGTAATTGAGTATGTCAGATTTAATGCGTTATTAAATGGAGTAGAAGATAAAGTAGAGTTCATTCTTGGAGATACATATGATGACTTGACGAATGAAAAATTTGATTTTATTGTTTCTGATCCACCAGTCGTTCCAACTCCAAGGAATGCTAATTTTTGGTTGCATTCAAATGGAGGACCCGAAGGAACAAATGTCTTAGGAAAAATTTTTGATGGACTTGCTTCTCATATTAAAAAGGGGACAAGATTACAAATGGTTTCGCTTTCGCTTGAAAACGGGGCGTCACCTACTATAATTAATTTTATAAACAAACATTTTAGAAAGTTGAAATACAAAATTGAATTAACTGAATTATATGGTGGACCTCTTAAAAATCTAGATCCGTTGTGCAAGATCTTTGAAAGTGAAAGGTATTTTGAAGAATGGAAAGCGTTGTTTAAAAAAAAGGAATATAATCAACTACATTACTTTTACTTGTTCGCAAAACCATCAAACAAGTATTCACTCCGATTTCATGTCGCTCAAATTGGAAACTGGAAATCACGCCTTAAACGACTTTCGCCAACTTAACATTACACTTTCGTGTTATTTGTCCTTTTACAATAATCAAACCAATTCCTTTGATCCCATAAAAAAGAATTTAAGACTGTACGCTTGGAATTGCTTCTCGCAGGAAGATTAACAACTTCACGAACGAAGATGGCTTTAATTTGTATTCCTCGACGTAATAACAGAGTCTTTCATCGGCTTTTGAATCTACTTTTGAAAGCCCAGACTTATCCGCAAACTTCCTCAGGTTCTCCTTATATGTCGACCACTTCTTTGTTGGATCAACGATCCATTCATACGTGGTATCTTTATCGTGGAGAATATTTTCGATATGTTTTCTGGTCAATCCGGTAAAGTCCGAAAAGAGATAGGGATAACATAGCTCGGCTAATTTTTCGGAAGACAAAATACGGCACTGAAGGAGCACCTCCCGTAGACAACCCTCTAACCTTCTTAACAACTCTGTTTTTTCCCATGCTACTTCGTTTGCAACGAGCCACAATGTCCATTCATACTTTTCAGTCATATCCGCCGGCTTGACTTCCTGAAACATTTTAGCTTCTATGACAGGCATGTAGTGCGGCTCCCACAGCAACCATTGCTTAATCTGTGCCCTGTGAACAATGTTAACCATGTCCAGCATGCTGTTAGTCTCCTTCAGCCGTGACTGACTTTTTACCTTCTGTTTTGAAACTTCCGAAAAGTCTTTCATCAAGTGAAGAAGAAAGCCCTCATGAACTGTATCAGGTAGAATAAGTGTATCTTCTTTGGGATTGAACTTCGCAGAAGTTAGAGGTGTGTCAAAAGATTGAACTTGAGAGGAAGTCGATGTTACTGAAGAATTGGTGTCACCAACGCTTGAAGAGACAGCTGAAATATCATCAGTCATTATCTTGATTTTTCCCTTGACCTTAACTAGAGGTCTCAACGCCTTAAACTTTGACTGTTCGCCGTACTTATATAGGTAATGCACAATGGCAACATCTGTGGCTACAGCAAAGTACGGAACGTCATTAGGCATTTTCTGAAGCGCTTCTAATCCAGCGAACGTTGATTCGACATCCATTCGGAGAAAATGTTTCCTCCACAAATCCTTTGAACGAGCAAGGAAAATTGGAGCGCAGGCTACCATAAGGGGATGCCCCAAGCTTGCTTTCTTAGGAATCATGTGCAACACCCACAAAATAACCATGGTCAGAATGAAACCACCCAAGATTGCATCCCACACTCCCTTTCTTGGAGTCACAAAAGAAATAATGGTAAAGAAAACAGAATTAAGCGTTTTGCGAAACCAACCCTGTCTGACAGCCTGTTCGGCTGATATGAGCAA
This sequence comes from Ignavibacteriales bacterium, assembly GCA_026390775.1. Taxonomy (NCBI): domain Bacteria; kingdom Pseudomonadati; phylum Ignavibacteriota; class Ignavibacteria; order Ignavibacteriales; species Ignavibacteriales bacterium. The sequence goes on from JAPLFF010000007.1 coordinate 1,431,386, forward strand.
TTCTTGGTTAACGTGATTTTTCATTTCAAACCATTTGGTCTTGAGATCTAACTCCTCCTTCGCGATGCGAACGTTTTCCTGAAAGATACTGATAAGCGTAGCATTTACACTCGCATCGATTTGCTCAATAGTCTCTGCTTTCATGTTCGGTTCGCAGGCAGAAATCTCCTCGTACCATGAAAGAGTAAGATCAGAACGGTATTTTTCATTGTAAAGACTATCAGCTCTCCCCGGGTTTTTAATATACTCCCAATATGCTTCAAGATATGACTTCAAGAAATTACGGGCTTTATTCCAGGATTTCTCTATATAATCAGTTCTCATTAAGATGACCCCTGGAGTGATTGCAGAATCGATCACCCGTGCAACGCCGTTCCCCACACCGAACGTCACTGCTGGATCATATGTTGCCAAGCAATCAATGGTATCAAACGGATCCGATTGAGCGGACCATTTGCTTAAGATCTCCCAGTGTTTGCTTTGATCAACCTGCTTGACTTGAAAATCATTATGACGATCCAAGTTAGCCTTAGTTGTGAGAATCCTCAAGGCTTCCCGGTGGGTTGAGGAACCCATCGCCGTATAAATTCTCTTTCCCTTAAGACCATGAACATCTTTAATTGTTGAATTCGGTCGGACAAGGAGTGCTGACTTGTACATTGGCAATCGAGCAACAATAACCCACCTGGGTTCGGCGGAAATCAGTTGAATGGCAGGTTGATCGCCAAGAAACAAAATATCTAAACTGTCGCGCAGTGCAGCCTCGATCATCGGTCTCCCATACGAAAATGGAATAAAGTCCCCCTTCAGGCCATTATTCTCGAGGATATTAGAGGACATCAACGTAGCTGCAATCTGTCCCTGATTTGTCCATGGTGGTTGCCAGCCTACACGCACTGGTGGCAGAATCCTGTTTTCATTCTTCTTTGGCAAGATGATAAAAATGAGAATTGCCAGCAGAGCAAAGAGGATCAATTGAGCCGGAGAAAAGTACTTTCGGATAGTTTTCCCCTTTCGAGAGAGGTATTCTGAGATATTTATCTTCTTTTCCGCGGAGTGCTTTGAGATATTTACCGTCATTTCAGCCTGGTGTTTTGAGTTATTTAGCGTCATTTATCACCCTGCAAAATATTACTTAGCTTGTTTTACGATCACGATCTTGTCAATCAAATCAACTGACTGGTCGCTCGCCTCTTGAATCAGAGTAGGATCTGATTGACTCTTCATGTCAAGTGCGTTTTTTATCAGACCTAATTCCACGGCAAGATCAGCATCTTGTTGAATAACTTTTTGAAATGCTTCAGTCAACCTAACATCTAATTCTTTTATCGACTTAGCATTCACGTTCGGCTCCACTGCCGAGATAGTTTTGTAAAGTGCTGGTTTAAGGTCTATTCGAGCTTCCGATGCATATATACTATCAACTTGTTGTTGATGCTTTGCATAATAATAAAATGCTGAAATATATGACTTCAAAAATTTAATAGCATCTTCTCGTCGATGGGTAAGAAAATCCTCTCGCATTGCAACTACAGCGGGGGTCTCAAATTCTTTAACTATCCTTGCGAATCCTTTATCAACGACTAATGCTACCGTAGGATCGTACGTTGAAATCGCATCTATCTCTGCCCATTTACTATCTTTTGCTGAACCACGTTGAATTAAACCGGCGTGCTCTGCTTGATCAAGATTTTTTAGAAATACATCTTTATCTAATACAAATCCTTCCTTCTTTAATATGCGAGCAGTTTCTCTGTGAGTTGTAGATCCAAAAGCAGTTGCAATATTTTTGCCTTTCAAATCTTTCATTGTTTGAATCGGCGAAGACAGAGGAACTACAATAGCAGATCTATAGTTTGCCATCCGTGCAACAATTTTCCATCGCTTATCTTTCGAGATTAGATTGATCGCCGGTTGCGAGCCTGCAAACATTATATCAATTTCGCCTGCTAACGCAGCTTCCGACATCGGACCGCCATAAGTGAAAGGCTTAAACTCTCCATGTAACCCGTTTAACTCAAGTATATTCGAGTTTTTTAAAACAACTGCTATCTGTCCCTGGTTTGCCCAAGGCGGTTGCCATCCAATTCTTATTCCAGCTAATTTTTCCGGTTCTTTCTTACTACAACTTAATTGAAAGAAACAGAAAACAAGTATAATTATTATTGGACTCAGTATGAGTATTCTGTTTTTGTTATTAATTTTCATTGTATTATCCTTATCATATTAATTGCTCTGCGAAGATTTACTGCTGAATTTATTCCAAATGGTTGCTTCGATTTCAAGGAATTCTTTTGTGGAACGGATAGAATAATCACGAGGTCGAGGTAGATGTATATCAATAATTTCTTTTACAAATCCAGGCCGATGAGATAACAATGCAATTCTGTCAGCTAAGAATATTGCTTCACCAATGTTGTGTGTTACCATAATAATTGTTTTTTTCTTACGCTCCCATATTTTTATAAGCTTTTCTTCTAATGATTTTCTCGTATCAATATCTAATTGCCCGAATGGTTCATCCATAAGAATAATTTTGGGATCAACTGCAAAAGCACGTGCAATGGCTGCCCGTTGACGCATTCCCCCTGAAAGTTCATGCGGGTAATGATTTTCAAATCCTTCTAAATCTACTAAATCAAAATAATATTTTATTATCTCTGTTCTTTTATGTTTATCGAGCTTTTTGGCTTTGAGCCCTATTTCAATGTTTTGCCAAACTGTTTTCCAGTGGAATAACTGATAATCCTGAAAAATAACAGTTCTATCAGAACTTGGACCATTGATTTTATTATCATTTATTTTTATTGATCCATCCGTAGGTTCCAATAATCCGGCGATGAGATTTATTAAGGTTGTTTTGCCGCATCCGCTGGGACCCAGTATACAAATAAATTCATTCTCATGCACTTGAAGAGAAAAATTCGATAGTGCAGTGATCGGTTCTATAGAATTAATTTTATTAAATGTTTTTGTTACTTTATCTATGTCGATTGTGATCATCTTGATACTTGTAATAATTATTTAGGTTCGATTTCTCTATCGCTTCTTCTCCATGGGATACAAAATCTTTCTACGCTTGACATTAAGCCGTTTAAACAAAAGCCAATAATTCCGATCGTAACCATACCCGCTAATACATTTTCCATTTGAAGCTGTGCTCGACTTAATTGAATCATATATCCGAGACCCGATTGTGACCCGACAAGTTCGGCAGTAATAACACATATCCAACCGACACCCATTCCAATTTTTAAACCCGTAAATATTGATGGAAGTGCGGCTGGAATGATTACATCTTTAAAAAGAAGATTACCCTTCACTCCAAGCGTATATGCTGCATTTAGGTAAGACTTTTCAATTGATCTAACACCAAAGAATGAATTTGTAACAATAGGAAAGAATGATCCAAGAAACACTATAAAATATGCCGGTGGATCACCAAAACCAAACCACAACAAAGAAATTGGTATCCATGCTATTGCTGGAATAGGTCTGAGTATTTCGATAACTGGTCTAACAATAGTTGTGAGTTTCCTGGAAATGCTCATTGTTACTCCAAGAGATATTCCAACCAATGTGGCAATGGAGAAACCAACAAATACTCTTTTCAGGCTTGCGAGTGCGTCATTAAATAATACACCCTGATTAGCGAGATTGAATAGCGCTGTAAATATTTTCGTAGGCGGGGGAATGACTAATGCTTCAAAGGAAAACAAATATGTACTTAATTCCCAAACAGTAAAAAATAAAAATAGAACGAAAAAGTTTTTAATTAATGTATTCAGAAAACGAATATTAATTTTCATGGTTCTCTTACTTGGTAAAGAAGTGGCAACACGTTATTTTTCAGTTACATATAAGTCAGAACAAATATGTTAATTAACACTTTATTAATATAATAATAGTTTCGAAAACTAGCTTGTCAGTTCCGTTATAGAAAGGGTGTGATAACTGATGGTTTTTTTGAGGAGAACCTGCCCGATGAAATCCAGCAAAGCTAGAGGACACAGCCAATTCATCTTAATAAAAACCTTCTGTATCTTCAAAAAAAAATAACTTGAAGGAAACGGCGAGTTTGCTTTGAGTGCTTTGCACACTATAGACACAGTTTTCTAAGAACCTAGTCAAATTGATTTTTATCTGGGGGTGAGTCCAAATAAGTTTACAATGTGTCGAAATATATATTCGAATAGTGTCCGTATCTTCAAGATCTTACATATTTGTCCAACTTGGACAACTTCATTTACACTTCGCATTATGGATCGAAAAAATTTGCGTCCATCTCGTCCTTTAAAATTCCCTCTCCTTTTTTTAAGGAGAGGGGTAGGGCTTGCCCGGCATATTATGGACGGGGTGAAGTCGATAACTTGATATACCTTTCAATCCCGGATTTTCTCTCAGTTACCTTAATACCCTTAATCTTTGCGGCTTCTTTTAGCCACCGGGTAAACCTTACCAACTGCATTTCAGAATATTCTTCATACTCATTTTTGAAACTCTCAAAGAGTTCTTTCTTCTGGAATTCTTTCCCAAGTTCCAATGCTTCAAAATATTCTGCAAATTCCTCACTCGTAGAATCAATCAGTTTTTTCTTTTCAAGATTAATGTGTGAGCACTGAATCAATCCTTTACACAAATACAGCTGAAGGCAACCAATCATATAATTGAGAAAGTAATTCCATTCCTCATTACTCCATTCATCATAAAATCTGTGTCCAAATTCATCAATCGGTCTATGTGCTTTGTTGTAGTGATCCGAAAACTCAATTATGAACTGCCTGTCTAACGTTGAATCATCAGATCCTTCAATAGTGTAATTTGTCGAAATGATAATCTTAGGCGATTGATGAAATGGAATGATTATTTCATTCTGGTTTTTCTTCTCGACAGTTATATCATCCGTGATGATGGAGAACAGTTTATCAAAGTTGAATTTCTTGGTTACATCATTAAATTCAATAATCGCAGTATCAAGTGTGACAGATTGAAAACTAAAGCTTTTCGAGAAATTAAAATTCCTTCCATCCAAACGAATAGTTTTCCGCAGCTTTCCAATTGCTTGTGCAACTAATCCTTTGCCGCTTCTTCCATAAGCGCCGTCACTTAACTTTTCATCAAGAAAGATCACGGCTTTTGCATTCGTTGAATCTTTGTAATTATGAAGTAGATAACCTATTGCACTCCGCAGTGATAAAATCCTATGTTCTTCATTCTTGCAGATGCTGCAAACAAATTTTTCGAATTCGGACTCTCGTTTATCTAGAATCAGCCGTTTATTTATCACTTGTCTATCCCAAATAAAACCTTCCAGCTCTTCATATCGCTTCAAGAAAATTTTATCTGCTGTTATCTCAACAAAACAATTCGAGAAAAAGAGAAATCCTTTCTCTTTGGTATCACGCAAAAAATCTAATGCTCTTGTTTCCAAGAATTCAAGAAATGTCTGAACAAAATGTTGAGGAGCTCCCTTGATAACAGCATCAATAACTTTTATTCGTGGAGTTTCATGAAAATGCTCTTCATCTAATCGCTTCAGATAGTCAATCACAAAATCCTTGATGTTGAATATCTCTACTTCGCGAACGATGTTCTTGCTTACCTTCAGCAGAATATAACCACGTTCCAGCTGCAGCTTGCAGAAACCATTTTCTTCAAGAAATCTTTTGAAGTTCTGTTTTGAAATCTTAGTCTTGTCATTCTCGATATACCAGAACTTCACAAACGGTTTCTGCCAGCCAAACTTTTCTGCAATGTGGTAAACCGTTCCAAGTGTGATTTTCCCATCATAATCTTTCTGTAGTGAATCGAATTTTTTATTTATCTCAAATTCTGAATCATGATAATGCTGGTTTCCCAAACTCATTTTCAAAAAATATTTTCTTCCTTCTTCACCAATTGTTACCAAACCGAATCCGATCCGATACCATTCCTCATAACAATTAACCGGCAGATTGTTTTCCAAAAATTCAATCGCACTTTCTAATTTCTCTTTGTCAAAACTTGCCGGTTCAAATGTTCGTTTACCAATTTCAAGAATTTCTTTTTCTTTCTGTAAATCACAAAACTCTTCCAAACATTCCAACAGCACATCAGCATCAATTTCTTTCGGTGGTTCTTTGGGTTCATCATACAGAAAAGAATATCTGTTTCCGCTATCATGGTTAGAACAGGGAAGCACTGTCTGCGATTGACCCCACCTCAATTCAATATGATCACATAATCCATCATCTTTCAAATACAATCTGTAAACACTTTTAGGACCATTCAATCTCTCCTTCATCTTTTCACTCTCACGTACCTTAATCCAAATATGATAACCAACGCCGCTTCCGCTTTTTACAGTCCATAAATATTTTTCACCAAGTCCTAATCGTTTACATATCATCTCAATGATTTCAAAGTTTGTCACTTTATCGAAATCAATATTTCGTAAATCATTTATTCCGCATATTCCACCGATTCCGGTTACGCCTGCATTCCAGCCAAACTCGACTACATCTTTTTCAGTTTGTTCAATCAACTGCCAATTTTCCCAAGCAATAGTTGGCCGTTTACCTTGGATAGGCAGAACATTAAATCCGAAAACATTTTTATAAATCTTTGCCATTTCAAGAAATTGTATCATCTTTTTTCTCCGGAATTAATTCTAAATATTTTCACTTCATTTTTGATAGTATTGTTTTGTTCTTTTACTTCGTCCTTCGGAATTCGTCCATCTAACTTCCCAATCGCTTCCCTCAACGAATCCATATTCAAATGGGAATAAATTTCTGTAGTTGAAATTGAAGCATGACCAAGAAGCTCTTTAATTGTGTAAAGTGGAACACCCTTCTGTACAAGACTAGAAGCAAACGAATGTCTTAACGAATGGAAGTGAATTGATTTTTCTATTCCTGCATTTCTGCAAGCTTTTTTGAACCTTCGGGAAAAATAATCTCCGGTAAATTTCTCGCCATCACTTTTACAAAACACATAATCAAAAAGCTTCTCCCCCTTGATAAGGGGGAGAATACAAGAGGGGGTCTCTTTCACCTTTGACTTTTCACGTCTCACGAGAATTTCAAACGCCTCTTCACTCATCGGAATAAATCTTTGTGTTCTTCCTTTCGTTGTAAAATTCTCATCACCAACTGTAATAACTCGATTCTGCAAATCAACATTTTTCCATCTTAGATTAACAATTTCATCTAAACGCATTCCTGTATAAAACGCTATCATTACAAAATCTTTTACTGTTTCGCTTTTTATCTGATCACTGATAACCGACAACTGATCACTATTAATAAACACCGGTGCAATCTTCTGTCTCTTTGGTAATTTTACTTTAATAAAAAAGTTTTCAGAAACATATCCCCATTCTCTCGCTTTATTGAATGCTGCTTTAAGATTGCGATAATAAACAACATACCCTTTCTTTACCTTTTGCTGTAGGTAAATAATAAAGTTTTCAACGTCTTTTAACTCAATTGAATCAATTGGTTTTTGTAATCCTGGTTTACCTTCTTTAATTGAGAAATATTCAATCAAATAGTTTAGCGCAATTTTTACACTCCGCAGATAAGAAGCTGATTTATTATGTTGAATAAGATTTATATACTCTTCAGTAAACACCCTCAGCGTTACAACTTCCTTTTGTCTACTACCTGGAATGATTGAAAGCAACAATTTTAGTCTTTCTATATCATCAGCAGAAATATTTTTTAATATCTCATCCATTATTAACTCCGCTTCTTCTAACAGCTAATAGCTAATTGCTTACCGCTATCTTTTCTTCTTTCTTGGAAACTCAACAACAACTTCATCTTTCAATTCCATCTCAATCTGATTAGAATCCTTTATAAGAGTTTCCTCTTTTTTTGTATCATTGGTTTCATTCTGTCTACTGATTTCTGAATTCTGATTTCTGCTCTTAAACACCCATTCATCTAGTTCAGCTTTCGAAAAGAAAATCATTTTGCCTGTTGGTTTGTAATGCGGTATTACTTTTCGGTAGGTTAATTTGTAAAGATAACTTGGCGCGTAACCGAGATAAGCGCACGCCTCTTTGAAAGTCAGCGGCTTATCATTTTTCTTCTTGAGTAAATCTTCAAGTGTGTTGAGTTTCTGAAGGATTTCTTTTTGTTCGGTATCTACTGGGGGAATTTCCTTTTTCATTTCATACCTCTTGTTGATGATTGATTGTCCTACAAGAGCAAATATGAAAATGAAAAACCAGAAAAAGAATTTATCGCACTTTATGCGACTTTATCCCAAATCGATAAAATATGATAAAATTTCCATGTCCTATTTTCAAAACTTTATGGCATTTTACCATAGCTAGATAAAGTATGATAAAGTTTCCGTTATTCCCTCAAACATGGAATCGTTCAAAAAAGGAAGGGTACAAAATAAAATTATGATTGATATGCTAATTGAATCAAGAATTCTTCCGATCAAATTTCCTGTCTGAGTATAATTCTTCGTATAGTTTTTTTTCTGTGCTAAGTCTTTGAATGGTTTTCCTTTCTTATTTAAGAAGTGCTTTGCAAAAATCTTAAACTTATTCTCATCATCAATTACACCTCTCTTTGCCAATTCATCAACAAAGATTGAAAATTTGTTATCACTGTCGTGCCACAGAAATTTTTTGAAATAATTGAATCCTCTGCAGAATGGGTTTTGTTTATCGTCGGAAAAATGAATAAGAATTTCTTCCTTCGAATACTTTGGCAGAATCTCATTCTTATTAAGACTGTCGAACATTTCTAACAGCTTATCTTTTCCACTATACCAAATTATACGTTCAATCGAACCGGAGTCATTCACAATAGCGTTTTCGGTTTTGGAATAGTCTGTCCAAGTAGCTCTCATCTCAAGTTTTGTCTTGTAATGCTCACGTAGAAATTCAGCTCTTTCTAAAAATTCATTGTATTCTTCACAAACTGTCTTTCCGCATATTTGTATTGCTTCCATTTTGACGGCTTGTTTAATCTTTTCATTGCAATTCACTAAATCAATTAATGAATTTTCTTGATTGGTAGTTTTCAGAGATATCTTTATTTCGTTTGGCTCAATATTTCTTACACCATTGCGTACATCAAGGATTGCATCTTTACATCTTAAGATTTCATCTGCGATGAATTCAATTTTCTCAACATCAAGTTCAATTTCCTCTAATTGTTTTTTGAGAACGGTAAACGAAAATCTTTCAATGCGCATATTCCACCCCAGTTAATAGAGAGATAATTAATTAATACACACAATTTTTTACGCCGGCGGCCCTTAAGATTTGAATCCCGACTATGTCATGGGATTTAAGCGGTTGAAAGGTTCGTTAAGAATGATTCCTTAAATGAGAAATAAACTGTATCTGAAATTATCAAATCTCCTCTTTTATAATAAGAATATTTTGTCAAAGATTCACTACTATATTTGCCGGGCAATCAAAAAAAGAAATTGTGCTCTTCATTTCCAACCAGTTGCTAATGCAAAAAGTCTATTACTGTGTTCAATTCTTTGTCCCAATATTTACAGATTTTCGCCATATTTATCTTTATTTTATAATAACACTTCATTTCAAATTGAGGGATTGTTGATACCATACCACGTAAAATATTACATTAACAAATTAACTAAAAACAGCCCTTGGGATATTACACCACAATCAATTACCTGTTTGATGGTTGGTCAAAATTATAAAAAAAATACTGTTGAATATAATAAACTAAGATTGCATCAGAGAATTGAAACAAAGAACTATTTACAATTAGATGGCAGTTGATTTGACAAAAGAAAATTTCTTCATTGATGAGAGCGGCGATCCCAACTTCTATGGCAACCGTCATAAGTTATTAGTCGGTACACCAGGTTATCAGCCGTTGCTGTTAATTGGTATGATTGTAGCCGAAGATAGAAAACATTTGCGAAATGCCGTCCTAGATATAAAGAGTCAAATTGAAAACGACCCTTTATATAAATCATTGCATTCTGTAAAACCCGGCTGGTATCTTCATGCAATCGAAGATCATCCTGATATTAGAACAAAGTTCATCAATTCTCTAAGAGACTTGGAAGGATTCAAAACATTTATTGTTATCGGTAGGAAGGATGTAAATAGGTTTCATAAATTGCATCATAATAAACCAACGGAATTTTATTACGATTTATTGTATCATCTGTTAAAAGACAGAATGAACAAAGAGGATTATATTTATCAATTATTCTTAGCTCAACGCCAAAGGACAAAAATGGATAATTTTTCTTTTGCTGTTGCAAAAGCAATTGAAAGAGATAATTCCAAACGTAAAAAGCCAATTGTTGTAAATTATCAATGCGATATTGTTTTAAGCAGCCAATATCCGGAATTAAGTATTATTGACTATCTGTTATGGGCTTTACAACGTTATATTATTTTGAAAGAAGATCGTTTTTACAATGCATTAATTAATAAGTATAATTTGATTATTGATTTGTATGATTCGGAAAACTACACTACTAAAAGAAAAGGAACCAGTAATTACTATCCGAAAAAAAATCCTTTTGATTTGAAAAAGACATCTGATTTTGAGGTGTGATATAAAAAGAAAACTCCAAAAATTCTCTTAAACCCGTGTCCCGAAAGACAACCTCCGCCAAAGGGCGAGTTATGATTTTAAGACAACTTTTGAAGTTCCGCTGTAAATATAGTGTTTACAGTGTAAACAACAAATATAATTTTTAATATATGTCCTCATCAAAAGACTTAGCATTTAAAGATTGGCAAAAAAAAATAAAAGATGAACTCGGAAAAACTGAGTGGATCACAGTTTATGCCCAAGACAATGAAATAAAGGATGTTGATCAATTGTGGAAACATTTTGAAAGATATAAAAGCTGGGTTGATGAACTACTGAAATGACTTTCAAATATGATATACAGTTATATATTAGTTCAATAATAATACATTTATATTAATACACTTAATTTTTTCTATCTTGACGAAAAGTCGATTACCATGTTTGCAGAATTTTAATACTATGGTGTGTATTACACTATCTTTGCAAAATTCTCCCATCCATTTATATCACTTTAATTTCGTTTAATCACATCTCCCAAACGAAACTTAAAACTGCATTGTACGAAGGGAAAGAAATATTCTGCTCAAATAATTTACGTTGAGATTTGAATCTGAAATCTTTTGTAAACCAAGCATCAGATATTATTTCTTGAGGACCATACGGCAATTCTTTTTTATTATAGTAATCAAATGCAAATGAGTATGAATTAACCGGTATTCTTAAATCAACAAATTGGAATGGAAAATCTTTATGGCATCGATACCATTTGATTTGTTTATTTTGAGAAAATATAACGGCAATTGGAATGTTACCAACATCAGCATATCTTAAGGCCGTAGCCGATAAGCTGCATGAGAAAAGATTTGCTAAATCAAGAATTAATTCTTTGGAGAATTTTACTCCTTTACAAAATTCTAGAAAAAGACTTCTAGGAAATAATATTTCAGAAGCAAAAATATTAGCATCGTTTTCCTGTGGTCCGTTCTTATTCCAATTTATAAACGAACTCTCTTCACAAATACTAATATTGTCTTTTCCCTTTTGCAATTCAAAATGCCCAATTTCGTGAGCTATAATAAATCGTTTTTTACCTTTTTCCTTGATGCTTTTGTTAATGATGATTAGTCCATAATTCTTATTATTAATTAACCTTCCTTCGCAACCAAAGAGTTCTTTTTCCTGAATAAGTAGACCTCTATCAAAAGCAATTAACTCTAATTCAATTTCATCTGGTGATGAAATACCATATTCCTGTAGGATAATATTTGCTTTAGCAATCGCTACAACTGACATTATTTTCCTTCATTCATAATTTTTGAAAAGAATTCCAGTAATTGACTTTCGTTCAAAATATCCAAAGCTTCTTTATCACTAAGATTATCGATGTTTCTGAAACTAGCTTGGAAGGCTTCACTATTCCTATCACCTAAAAGATTAAAAAGAAATTCCTTTGCGTTCGTACCGGTCACTTCTTTACTAGTTGCCAAGAAAGAGTTTAGTTTCTCTTTCATTTGGAACAGTTTGATTTTGGTTAATTCTCTCTGTCTCTTTCCGATAAACTTTTTTATTAGTTCTTCTCCTTCTCTAACTAATAAATCTGGTTGGATACCTGCCAACGATAATTCTTCTTTTACATGATTAATATCTTTTGAATCATCTTCAGAGAGAAATTCAAAAAGATTTTTTAATTCACTATTATTTTTTATTGGATTCATTTTGGAATCCCTACCTTTCTAACATTTAATTCATTATTTAATTTTCGTCTAAGACGCTTTTTCATGTTATCTATTTCTTTAATAGATTTGTTCATCTTTTGGGCAATTTCAGTTCTGTCATAATCATCAATTACATATAGTAATAGATCGGTTAACTCTGTTTCATCTTCAACTATTTTTAGACATTCATCGAGGATCTCTTTATACTCTATTAATTCTTTTGGTGAAGAATCGCTCAAAATATTATCCCAGAATGAATCGGATTCTATTTCATTATCTGTTTCATTGATAATCGTTCTTTTTTTATTTTCAAAAGAATGAAGATGTTCATAAAGAAGGCTATTTATGGTGCTAATTAAATGTTGAAATAATTCCGGATGTACTTTTTTATTCCACTTCCTTTCGCCGACAAAAAGCAATTCGATTGCTTTAAAAACAATTTCTTTTGCTTCCGTACCTCTTGCAAATTGTTTGCTTCCCTTAACCAGACTGGTAGCTTGAAGCTTTTTCTGTACATAGTTGGCCGCCTTCAAGATCATTGTTTTCCAATCTTGATTCTTTAATTCTTCTAATAGGTCGTTCTCATCCATAATTACCTTCTATACTATATAAGCTATTCACTGTAAAAAAATATCCAAGATAGTAATGGCAAATTTTATTTCTTCATTAGCTTATAATATAAGGACAAAGAAAGGATATGACAATTATTAAATAATCAGTTGTATCTTTGAATAAAAAGGTAAATAGTAATCTTTTTGAAAAATAAATTTAATTGAATATATAAAGGAGTTCGAAATGTCATCAATTTCATTACCTGAACAAGGAATTGTGTTTTGGCCAATAGGTACTGGTGATAGTACAACTATTTGTATTGATACTTCTACTGTTATACAAATCGACTTACGCCATTTGAAAAAAAGTGATGATAAAGAAGATCCTCATATTCCTATCATTGATGAATTAATTAAGATATTACCTAAAAAAGATAAGAATCCATTCCTTGCATTATTTGTTCTAACCCATCCGGATAAAGACCATTGCCAAGGATTTCAAGAATTATTAAATAAAATAAAAATTGGTGAAATTTGGTTTACCCCACGCATCTTTAGAGAGTATCATATTGATCTATGTGATGATGCAAGTGCATTTAAAAAAGAAGCTGAAAGACGCGTTAAAGAAATGATACGTCTGAATGGTAATGTTAAAGAATGTGATAGAGTCAGAATTATTGGGTATGATGAATTATTAAAAGACGATGAATTCAAAAACTTTCCAAAAGAGTATCTTTCGGTACCCGGTCACGAAATAACTTCAATCAACCAATCCAGTTTTAAAAATCAGTTTCGTGCATTTGTTCATTCTCCATTTAAAGACGATTTAGAAGGTGATAGAAATGAGACTTGTCTTGGTCTCCAAATTACTTTGAAAAATTCAAATAAAGAATTGAGTTCACTTTTATTGGGTGATATTCATTATGAAATACTTACAAGAATTTTTGATAAATCGGAAAAAACAGACCTTCATTGGAACATATTCTTAGCACCACATCATTGCTCAAAAAGTGTTATGTACTGGAAATCTGAAGATGACAAAGAAGAAAAACTTAAAGAGGATATTCTTGAAAAAATCAAAAAGAATGCAGATGAATACGGATACATTATTTCAAGTTCTGAACCAGTTCCATCAAAAAATAAAGATGGTGATAATCCCCCTCATGCACTTGCAAAAGATAGATATGAAGAGATAGTCCCAAAGGATTTTATATGTACAATGGAATATCCAAATGAAAAAACACCTCGTCCAATTATCTTCTCATTAGACGATAAAGGTATAAATATAAATGATGAAGGTAAATCTGGAAAATCTGGAGAAACATTAAGCGCTTCCATCACAGCTGCTAGAGGAATAAATGATCCTCCTTCAACCAGAACTGGTTTTGGTTCATACAATGAATGAAAATCAAAAGCTTGCTCTAGAACAATTAAAAGCTATTGAAATTGAGGATCGTGGTAATTTTAAGATCATAGACTACTATCAACATGGAAGCAATGACGATTATCTTTGTGTTAATATTTCTATCCTCACTAGATTATATAATAAATCGATCGTTGGTTTTAATTTTCGTCCACGTGAACGTTTTAAATTGTTAATTCCAAAAGATTTCCCGTACGAAATCCCTAATATTCTATTTTCTGACTTTCGATATTATGGCAAACCTCATGTACAATGGGGCTCATTTCTTTGCTTGTACCAAGCTCCTGATGTTGAATGGGATCCTGCAGAAGGAATGTTTGGGTATATATCACGTCTCGATCTTTATCTTAAAAGAGCTGCTATTAATCAATTAGATCCGAACGACGCACCACTCCATCCACCTGTTGCCTATACCAGCTCTAATATTTCTTATAAAATAATTCCAAATAAAAATTCCCCTAGCTTTAATGATGATTACTGGTTGGGTGCGGCAAAATTAGAAAGACTTAATGATGATTGTCTTTTCATTTCTGATTGGTATGGAACAGATTTATTAAATAGCAAAAGCCGCTATGCCGCGGTTATTCTTCTTAAAAAAGACATGCCTTTTGAATACCCGTATTTTCTTTTTACTTTAATACATCTCTTAAAGGATCGAGGCATAGATTTAGTTCGTTTTGTTAAACATCTTCAAAAAGTAATGGCATTCAATAAATCTGGTACTCCGCTTTTTATTATTATAGGAACACCTATGCGGGGGGATAGTGATAACCGTAAGCAACACTTACTTTGTTGGTATCTCGAAACTAAAATTGCGGGTAATCTGCGTGGTTTTGACTCGAATAAATTCAGACAAAACCCAAGTAAAGCCGAAAATCATCTAAACCAGTTTATAAAATACGCTGAAAAGTCTAAACTTCTTTGGTGCAGTATTCTTGAGAACAGACCCGAAATAATTATCCCGCGTGACCGAGATGCATATACTTCTTTCTTTACTAATAAAACTATCGAAATATGGGGCTGTGGTGCAGTCGGAAGTCATATAGCAGAAATAATTATTAGAGCCAAACCGAAAAGGCTTTTACTATTTGACAATAATATTGTAAAACCTGGTTTATTATCACGCCAGCTTTTTTATGAAGATGATATAGGATTGAATAAAGCAGAGGCAATGAAAAATAGAATAGGTAAGATTCATTCATTGCTCAATGATGTAAAGGTCGAGTCATTTAATGAGAATATTTTAAAGCGAATGGATAAAAATCATTGGTCAGAGAATAGTGATATTATTATTGATACTACTGCATCAAAAAAAGTTCTGCGCAAATTAGATGGTTTGTTAATAAAAGAGAATATTCAAAAAGAGATAATTTCTTTTGTTGTTGATAGTATCGCAAAAAAAGGAATGGTCGTTTATAGATCTAAGAAGTCATATTGTGGCATTGTTGATTTGATTAGAAAATCAAAACTACATCTTTGTGATAGTGATGATAATAATTGGTTGCCATATTTTTATCCTGATAATGGGAGTATTCCTCAAAAACTATTTCAACCTGAACCTGGATGTTCAGACCCGACTTTTTCTGGTTCAGAAGCAGATATCAGTACTATTTCTGGCCTAATGATGAATTCCATCTCAAGACATTTAGTTGTAACAAATTCTGCGAGTAAATGTATTTTCCTTTCTCAGAACATTTATAATTATGACGAAGAAAAGTATCACGAGATAACATTTGATAATTATTCAGATGATTTATTACTTAAAGATCCGGTGAACAATTACAAAGTTATACTCAATAAGCAAGCCATAGAAAACATAAATAAGATAATTAAAAAAGAAAATTCTAGCAGAAATACGCACTTTGAAACTGGCGGATTAATTTTCGGAGAATGGGATGATTTGAATAAGGTGGTTTATATTGATGATATTTCCGAACCCCCAAAAGATAGTATCGCCGCAGCAAATGATTTTGTATGTGGTATTTTAGGAACCAAAGAATTAAATGATGAAAGAAAAAAGAAATATAGTGGTTCCTCTTATTTTGTCGGTTTATGGCATTCCCATCCGTTTGGCTCACCAAATTACAGCGGGAAAGATAAGCATAGTATGGAGTTAGTCGTTACTGAGCTATGCCCACCAAAATCTTTATTGTTGATAATTGCTTATACTAAAAAAGAACAAAACATTATGGGATTCGTTTTTGATAAAACTCAATTCGCAAAATAAATTTGTGTAAAACATGGAACTATTATTTAGAAGGACTTTATAAACTTTTAACCCAATATTTAGGGCTTATTCGGTTATAGGCATTGGGCAATAAAGCTTTACCTGTATTTCCGTTAACGCTTCAGAATGTCTGCTTAATAAATCTATTTCTTTCTCGGTAAGTGCTTTCAAACTAGTACTTATCTTTTTTACGAAATTAATTTCTTCATTTGAAAGTCCGTTCTGTATTATTTTTTCATATCCGATCGATTTTTTTAAATGCTCAGTCATCAACTTCTTATTTTTCTTCATCTCATCAGTAATATTATGATATTCTAGTAAATGTGGTCGAATCTTATCTTTGCTTGCAGCAGTGTAGAAACCCGCAAGACAATTTTCATAATTCCAATCAAGCGAATAATATCCGATCTCCCATAGTTTATCTTCTTTTTCTTCATAAATGCTTTGAAGAAATTGTACGCTCTTTATCCTTTTCATCATCACACTCATTATCCTTCCCAAAACCGGCAACGGATTTATACCGTAAAACTTTTTAACAAAAGGTGCGGATGCATCGCTTACTATTACTATATCGGTTTTATACTTTGGATCGTTACCCGCTACCCTGTAAATCCCTTGATTATCATATACGCCACCGTCAACTAATTTTGGTCTTATTAATTTCCCATTACTTTTAAATCTAAGAACTGTTGGAGAAAAAGCATAAGGAACCGCTGTTGAACATGCAACAGCAACAGCAATTGAAAAATCCTTGGTATCAAAATTTGGATCTATGTTATATGGTGGATATTTATAGGAAGAATCAAACGAGTATTCTTTTGTAAACGAAAATAGTGTACCTGTATCAAGATTCGTAGAATTAATAATTAACTGTGGTTTTTCCGGCAAATCTTTTAATTCTTTTTCTTTATAAATCAATGAATCATATTGTTTCCGAATTAAATAAGTTGTCGGAAATATTTTGTAGAAAAAACATCCGATAAATATTAATAGAAGAAGCAGATAAACCACTGTCCAACTACAGCTATTGGTTAAATAATAGAATACAAATACTGTTGCTGTTAGAATAAGTGCGCGAATAACAAAACCTGATGATAAACAAGCACGAAGAATTAAATTCTTTTTCAGTATCTCTTGAAAGTTTTTCCAAAAGAAATCGAAATTATCTTTATTGAAAACATAGTAAGCACCAACTATAGAACCTCCGGAAATTGTAGAAATCACATCGATATTTTTAAGAATTCCAAGCTCATTCAATTTCTTCAATGTACCCAAATGAAATGCTGCTGCTCTAAAACCGCCTCCGGATAATGCCAATCCAATTTTCTTATTTTTATGCATACATTCACCTTCATTACAAAATAACAATACATCTCAGATCAAAAATGCATATAAAATTTCAAATATTCCTTCATGCACAAAAATTACTTTCTGATTTTTTCCACAATCTTTTCACCTGTTCGACCGACAACATAACCACCTAAACCAATTTGCAAAAGCAACCACGCTTCATTACTCAATCTAAATGCAAGCAAACCAAAACTATCACACACAACAAGAACCAAAAATGTAAGCATTGTAATTGGTCTCCAATTTCTTTGAAGCCAGCTTTGTCCTTTCGCTTCCGCTTCAACAATTCTGCTTTGTGAATCAATAAGCTTTGCTTCATACTCCAATGCCTTACCCAAAAACTCATTCTCAATTTTCGTCAATTCATTTTGCAACTTTCCACGCTCTTCATCAGTGGTTGTAAGGTTATCAATCAAATCAGTAATCGGTTTTACAATTCCACTTAAAAAATCTAACACTCCCATTTTAACCTCCTTCTTTTTCTGAATGCTGATGACTGATTGCTGAAAGCTTAATATTGTAAATCTCTCGAATAATATTTTTCTCAACGTCACTCAATTTATTATGAAGCTCTTCAAACCGAGATAAATAATTTTTCTCAATCGAAAATGATTTCTTTTTCGTTTCATCAACATCTTTTTCAATCCTTTTAATCCTTGACCAAAACAAGAAGTTCACCAAGCTTAAAAGTCCTCCAATAATCCAGATATTAATGTTCTCACTCATTAAATACTTCTCACGTCTAGCGTTTCACCTTTCACGTTCTCATAAACCGTTTTCCCATAAAACTTTTTCGAAATCATCACATCTTTTCGATTCAATTCACCATTCCAAGAAACATGAATCCACTTCCCGAATTCATAAATCAATTGATCAAAAGAAAGTCGTTGCAGAACAATATTGAACACATCAACCAAATTCATAGAAGGAACAACAAAGTCCGTAGCTTTTCCTTCAAGGTGTTGAGAATTAAATCTTCCACCTACTGCAGCATTTACATCGAATGAACGAAAACCGGAATTAATAAAAATCGGAACATTGATAATTTCTCTCAATGGTTGAAGTATATTCACGCATAAGTAACTCAGATTCTTAATCTGAGTATCATTCGGATCATTTCTATAACCATGTCTTTCCGCAACTTGAGAAATTGTAAACTCATCAAGACTAAAACTTGCACTGAGCATAGTCGAAGTGTTATCAGAGAGCTTCATATTATGATTCCTTTTCTTCCCACGTCTAACTTTTCACTTCTCACGGAAAGAACCACTGTATTTCACTTTACATCAAATAAGAGATTTTATTGATCGTCAAACTTTTATGTGGAGGTCTCAGCTCATCTGGGTAGGGGACAGCCAGTTTTACATAAGTAACTTTATGTTCAAGTTGAATCAGTCCCAACTCGCCCGCCTTTGGCGGGCTTTCACTTTGTAGTTCTATCTATCTTACATAAAGTTGTCTTATATAAACTCGGCACAAAAAAATACTAATCACCTCATCATACATTTACGAACTGTCATTCGGTCATTTCATTTTTCTTTCTAACCTAATATAAATTCCAGTCGTGGGCGGCTCGTGCTCTCGACACGCCCACTCCTTAATCGTATCATAAAATTATCAGTTATGCAATTTTTTCAAACTCGCTTAGTATTTGATCATTCCTGATAACAAAAGAAAACAAATCACAAACATCGAGCGTTGAAAAACTATCGTATAAGAAATAGTTTTAATCCAAAGATCTGTTGTTTTACTATGCACAAAAACTTATTAGATATCACTCGAATTAGATCTGATTCTAAATTCCGGTTATACAAAGAACATGGTCTGATCAACGAATTGGTGCTTCGGAATCTGCAAATCAAATCAGAATACCTGGAGTTAAGAATGACTCACAACCAGATCGAATCAATTTTCCATCTCTCAGAAAAATATAATTTATGTTACGATTCCGTAAACACAATCCTATTCCGTAAACGACAAATCAAGCCGGTTTCTTTTCCCTCATCAATCAAGCCCCTAACAAGCCAGTAACCAGCCACATCCAAGCCTGCACTGAGCTTGTCGAAGTGCCACATTAATTTTCTTTTACTTTCCCTTTATTACAGTGAACACCACAACCAAAGATGCTAAGATTACCTCCGAGAAAAATTCTCAATTCTCAATTTGCAATTATCAATTAATCATGGAGGTATTATGGCAATCGTAAATGGAAATGTCCTCGGTAACTTATCCGGAAAGCTTGGCAACCTTTCCGCGAGAACAGTTGATGGTCGAACAATTCTAGCAGCTCGTCCATCCAGTTTCAACGCTAGTCAAGAACCGGCAGTTTTGGAAGTTCGACAGAAATTCTCTGTCACTGCAAAGTTTGCAAGTGCAATTCTGGCTCTCGCTTCACTAGTTTCAATTTGGAAGAAAGTAAGAAATGTAGCCAGCTCAGTTTTCAATGAAGTCTTTCAGAGTAACTTTGCTTACTCTTCCACAGAGAAGCCGACAGAGCAAAACATTATTGTCCCGGAAGGGTTTCCTTTGC
The DNA here is from genome assembly GCA_026390775.1 of Ignavibacteriales bacterium. Lineage (NCBI taxonomy): Bacteria > Pseudomonadati > Ignavibacteriota > Ignavibacteria > Ignavibacteriales > Ignavibacteriales bacterium. The sequence goes on from JAPLFF010000007.1 coordinate 1,451,720, forward strand.
AGATCACAACTGCTGCAGTAGAAGCTGATAAAATTACAGCTTCACTTCCGGCGCTCAATACTGCATCTGTCTTCGGCGCTGATGAAGTTAATCTTTCTGCAAATGCTTTAGTCTGTTATTATGACCCAACGAATGAGAATGATGATCCATTCAAGATCATCCCGCTATCAAAAGAAGTCGCTAATTTCAACTTCGCTCAGACTTACGATCTAGAAATGGATTTCAACGTTTTACAAAAAGCTACTGCGGCGAAGTATCAACACAGTATTCTCTATGTGTGTGTAGTAACGAAAACCGCTGAGGGTAAAGTAATCCAGAACTCCGGGACATTCACAAAACTTAGCTAATCCTTAATTTTGGGCGGCTCACGTCGCCCATATCTATTCATTCAATATATCATTTACTTTTTATAAATTTTATAGAAGTAACCGGATGAATTTCCCAGCATGTATATGACTTCATTCCTTTTTTACCCCTTGGATTTCCTTTTAAATGAGATGCATCAAAAAATAATTGACCGGTTATTTCCACATACATTTTATGTTCCATTATATTACCTGCACCTGGTTCTTTTCCTTTTAAGAATTCCTCTTTAATAAAATCTCTCACAACTTTACATTTTTCACGCAACTTACTATCTGAAACAAATCGCGCATCCGGATTTGGAACTTCTACTATTAGACAACTATCCTTCCATTCTGCTGTATTCCTAATCTGTACATGATAATCGCCATCCCTATGATATTTGGAATCATTTTCTAATGCTACCAAGTGCAAATATCCTCTCGTAGTTACAATATCTCCTTCTTTCAAACCTTTCTGAACCGGGTTAGGAATTCTCTTAGCTCCATATTCTTTAGCTGAATAAGATTCAATTGGATTGTTGAGTGCTAATAATTCAGTTAATGGAATTGTCATCTTAGTAGACTTTTTCGGAAGACTTGTTTTAATACTCCATCTCTCAACACCGGGATTTAATTCTGTGGTTTGCCCATTGCTGACGCTCAACGAAAAGAGGTAAATAAGTAAGATGAATGAGTAATTCATTCTTCTCATATAAACTCCATTGTTAAATTAGGGTTGCAATTAACATAACTGAATTATCAATTAAAATAAATCAATAACATCATCATGAATCTTTTCCCGATGAAAAGAGAGACCTATTTTCAGTTCGGTCAATAATTTTTCATCAAAGACATTCAAAAATAAAAGCACTCATGCATACGAATTTCGAGTATTTCGATTTAATATTTCTATTGCTTTTTTACCAACAGCTTTTTAGATTTCATGTGGTACTTGTGTCTAATGTTCCCCCCACGTTAGATGCAAAAAAGCCGCCAATAGGCGGCTTTACTTTTTAAAATAATATTCCATTTCGCAAAATAATATTGTCTTTCGTTTCCTCTCTCCAAAAATATTTTGCTCACAAACCCTTTAACGCCATTTGTCTATACTCACTCACTGCGCTCATACTTCGCTGATGTTCGTTCGCATAGTCCAAAAGGCTAAAATCTACTTTCAATTAAACTTTCAGTTCGGTCAATAATTTTTCATCAAGAGCATTCAAAAATATTTCCCTCATAAAACCTTAACGCAAATTATTCGTTTGTCTCTTGCTCACACTTTTTGAATCAAAAAGCTGTGCCAATTTCCAAACTCATAAATTGCTAAAAACAACAACGATTCCTTTTCTTTCAGAACCTCAAAGCTTTGTTTCTCCAAATTGTTTGATTCACTCCGTTCATTCTAAGGCATCATAATTTTGCCCGCTGGTAAACAAGCTTAGTGTTATTCGAATCTTAGTAACCAATCGAGGCAAGGGTATATGAAACTTACCCTCTAATTAATATCAATAAATTTTAATCAATCGGGTTTCGCCCTTGCCTTGAATTATCATCTTTTCTTACACCATCATGGTAACAAATCATTTTTTCGCAAGAGCGTGACTAAGCGGGCAAAATTTGTTTTTTAACGTCGTAAAAGGTTAAGTCGTGGCATCGGTAATAGTTCACTACTCAAAAAGGCACAAAGGTTTTCTTGTTCGGTTAATTCAATTAAAAGAAAAATTCTTTGTAAATGTATTTACTCCATCAGGCTCACTTCATTCACAATCATTCAAAACATATTCATCTGCAAATACTTTCTTAAATGCTTTTATCAAATCACTTAAAAAATCTTAAAGGAGTTTAGAAATGTTATCAGAAGAACAAAAACAGCAATTGAGACAAAAGAAAAAAGAAAAGATAACCAAATTCGGAAGTTGCATAACTTCCGGTTCTTTCTCTTATTTGACTATTTAACTATATTTAAAAGGTAAAAAGTTCGAAGCCGGTAAAAGAAATTTATTGTTCTAAAATATCAGAAAGGATTATTGGTACGGCAAACCAGAACTTTCCTGGAGATATTTTATAAAATATTGTTCGGAAAGAAGAAGAAAACTGGAAAGTCCCTACCCAGTCCCTACTTTAGGGCTAAAGATAATCGGGATTTTTGGAAAGCCGGAAAAGAAAAAAGTCCGATTCTGATTTAGAATCGAGCTTATTAAGAGCTGGCTATGGGACTCGAACCCGCGACCTGCTGATTACAAATCAGCTGCTCTACCAACTGAGCTAAGCCAGCGTTTTTTCGTGGGCAAATCTAACATAAAATTCACATTCAGCGCAATTATTCCAACCGATTTATTCTCACTTCTTAATCGGCATATTCCAAAAAACTCTATATTTGAAATGGAAATAAAAGAAATTCATGTTGACGAAAAATCAAATTAAATATTATTCATCACTTCTGAACAAAAAATTTAGACATCAAGAGAAGAAATTTCTTGTTGAAGGAATTAAACTGATCTCAGAAGCATTGGACTCCGGTTACTCGTGCGAAATTATTTTAGCTCTCAAAGAATCTGCCGCAGAAAATCAAAATCTCATAAAACAATTAAACAGAAAAAAGATCAACACAGAAATTGTAAAATCTACCGACTTTGAAAAATTATGCGACACAAAGAATCCTCAAGGTACTATAGGAGTATTTCATTTTAGACAGCAATTCTCCTCAGACTTTGAACACGAAAAACTAATTGTTGCATTGGAAAACATTTCAGATCCGGGTAATGTTGGAACGATCATTCGCAACTGTGATTGGTTTGGTGTAAAAAATATTTTGTTAAATCTAGATTGTGCTGAAGTATATAACCCGAAAGTAATTCGTGCATCGGCAGGTTCGGTATTTCATCTGAATATTTTTGAAGAGAAAGATTTTTATAATGCGCTGAAGGAACAAAAGAAAAATGGATTTGTCGTCCTATGTGCTGATTTGACTGGAGAAAATCTTTATGATTATGCGTTTAACAAAAAGACAATTCTTGTGTTGGCTAATGAAGCAAACGGACCGACAAATAATCTTTTAGAAATTTGCGATTCTAAAATTACAATCCCCAGAATAGGAAAAGCAGAATCGCTTAATGTTGCCAGCGCTTCTGCCGTTATACTTTCCGCGTTAAGTAAGTTTTGAATTTTATTTCACTACTTGAGAAAGATCATCTTTTTCGTTTCAACAAAATCTCCTGCTGAAATTCTATAAAAATAAACTCCTGAAGATAATTGAGAATTGAGAATTGAGAATTGCGAGGTATAATTTCCCGGCTGCTTAAATTCATTTACTAATGTTGCAACTTCTCTTCCAAGTAAATCATAAACTTTTAATGAAACATGTCCGGCAATAGAAATTTGGTAGCTGATGATAGTTGACGGATTAAACGGATTGGGATAATTTTGCGCAAGACTAAATTCTTTTGGAATTGTTTGCCCATTTGTATTCTGAACATCGGTGATTACATCTAACTTCGGCACTTTCTTGGACGTGTAAAGACGATATTCTCCAGGTTGAAAATTTATTGGTGCATTAACATCAGTTACACTTAAGCTGTCTCCGGTAAAGAACTCGTACCACATTCCGGTGCCTTGAAATGCAGGTGTGATGTTCACGGGAATCACATCGAAGTTGCCGATAATTGTTACATTCATTGAAGAAGGACCCATTGTAAGATCATTTATGTGGATGCTCTTTGCAGATTGTGAAGCCGAAATAGAAAATGATGTGCTGGAAAATACCGGATACGCTTTCTTTAATCGGATCAATCCGGCAAAGACATTGAACAAACTTTTTCTATCAGTGTTAGAAAAATAATTCCATGCAAATGGTTTTTCTCCCAATCTACCATTTGTATTAATTGAAACATCGTATCCTAACTCACCGCCCATCCAGATCATTTTTGGACCGGGAACTGTAATAAAAAAAGTTGCAGCTAATTTTATTCTGTTGAGGGCTGTGACGAGATCTTTTACATTATAACTGCCGGAAGAATTTCCATAAAAAAGATTCTTGAACATCAATCTTTCTTCATCGTGGCTTTCCATATATCCGTCAACGCCGGGCAAATTCCATCCTCTGTTTGAATAGGAAATCCAGGAAAAATCCCACGATGGATTTGTTGCATAACCCATTGTTGCTTGATTGTAAGCAGAATTAAAATTTCCCCACAGCATCGCACCAAAATTTGCAAGTTCTTTTTCTTCATCATTATCTGCAAAATGTTCTAGTATCACATAAGCGTTTGGAGAAACATTCCAAATTTTGCTGGCAATTCTTTCTAAGATTGCAATTCTTGAAGGATCCCTGGTTGATCCGCAACTGTTATTAGTGTTGCTCGATGGTGTGTTTGTAAAACCTTTTGTAAAATCAAAACGAAAACCATCCATTTTGTACTCGGTCAGCCAGAATGATGTAACGCGGTCAACAAAATATTTTGTAGCAGAACTTTCGTGGTTGAAATCATTTCCCCAAAAATAACATTGGTGCGGTGCGACAGTATTGAACCATGGATTATTTGCCGAAGGTCTGCTGTTTGCCGAATCCCAATACATCTGTGCCATAGAATTTGAATTGTACGCATGATTGAGCACGATATCCATTATCACTGCAATACCGTTTTGATGACATGCATCTATAAATGTTTTTAGATCGGTTTTCGTTCCGTAATATTTATCCGGTGCAAAATATGTCATCGGATTATAACCCCAGCTATTATTTCCTTCAAACTCAGATATCGGCATTAACTCAATTGCATTCACACCAAGTTTTCTGAAATAGCTCAGTGTATCAATTAATGTTTTATAAGAATGTGTGCTTACAAAATCGCGTATCAGCAATTCATAAATAACTAACTTTTCTTTTGAAGGACGATTGAAGGATGGAACTTGCCAGCTGTAACTTGGTTGCCCTGTTTGAAGAATGCCAACGACATTATCAGTTTTATTTAATGGATATGATTTTAAATTCGGATAAACACCTGATGCAATAACTCCACTGTCATTTGAAGGATCAAGAATTTTATCTGTGTAAGGATCATAGATGCGCAAACTGCCGTCAATTAAAAATTGGTAAGCATATTCCTGTCCTGATGTTAGATTCGAAATAGTAGTCCACCAAATCACGCTATCAGGTTTAGCGGAATTAGGTATAAATTTATTCATAAAATAAGTTGTGTCAACTTTCCAATCGCTGTTTCCGAATTCACCTATCACATAAACGAAACTTTTCTGTGGTGCATAAAGTGCAAGTGTAACTTTAGTTGGATCACTTCCATAATTTATTCCCTGAATTGTTCCTTGAGGAGGTGCAAGATTTTTTATTGTCGGATTTCTCATTATCACAAACTTTGATGAGTCTTTCACGTTGGCAGTATCAGAAGCAATAATTTTTATTTCGTTCTTAGATGTCAGATTTTCATTTGCAACGAATGAATAGTTTAAGGAATTGGATAAGCTTTGTGCCTTCTGAATATTGTTAATAAATAATGTTATTGATTTTGTTTTCGTTCCGAGTTCTGAAGTTGAAACCGAGATCGAAACAGTTCCGCCTGGCAAAACAAAAACCGGTGAGCGAGATGGATCACCGAAACTTGTGTTTACTATTGGAGAATTGAGCACAACAGAAATTCCGGGCGAATAAAGAGGAACAAATATATCTTCGGTTTGTTTGGTACCGTCTGAACTTCTTAGAACGAAGCAGAGCTCAGTAATTTTAATATTAGAGTTATTTTGATCAGCTATAGATAAATAATAAGCTCTCGGATTACTAATAACAATTTTATAATGATTATAACTATCATATGTTAGTTGTGGTTGTACACCATTATCTCCCCAATTTCCTTTTACTTTTTGCCAACGTTGGGGAGCGCCATTATTTGTTACAATTGTAACGCCAGTATGTGCATAAACGTTACCGATATAACCGGCAATTCTGGTTGCATTTGTAATATCAAATAAAATTGTAATCTGATCGGTTTGAGTTGGGTAAGTAGGTGTAGTTACAAAGGTCGTTTGTGCGAAAACAGATGCAGAAAAGAATGTTAACAAAGCTATCAGTTTAATTTTCATAATAAGTTCGGTCTTCAATTATATTTTCAAAAATTGATGTGTCAATTTAGGTATGGCAGTGGTGCTAATCAAGAAATTCCCAAACCAATCCGAAACGAATACCGCGAGCTTGCTTGGGATAATAAGGAACAATGAAATATTTCGCATTAAAAAGATTTTCAAACACGAAATAAACTGTTGCCAAGTTCTGAATTTTTCCGGCAAGGAAGAAATCTATTTGGAATGAAGTGGAAATAGGCGAAGATGAAATTAATGAAACATTCTGTGTTGCCGGATCATACAAAAAATTTGTAGAAATATTTTTTTCAAAATCTATTGAAGTAAAATCCCGTTCTCCAATTGAGAAATAATTAAATCCGGATTTCAGATGTAAATTTTTGTTGAAGAGAGTATCTACATAATAAATACCGCCATATAAAGAGAATTGGGGCAAGTTGTAATTATGTCTGTCATCAGAAGAAAAATAGTAGCTCATATTTGTACTGATTAGAATTTTCCAAATACTTAAATCTAGTTTTAGATTTATTCCTTGAAGTCTCAAATCATTTACTGCAGCATAAACAACCTTATCATTTTGTACTGCATCTTCTTTTAACAAAGCTGGAAGCAGAGAATTAACCGTTGATTTATTGAAGTAGCCGATAGATGCATTAACAAATGTATTCTTAAAGTTTGCTGAGAGTTCGAAAGAAGTAATTTTTTGTTTACCGGATTGAATACCTGGCAAGATAAAACGTTCTTCCCATATCGTTCGAGGTTTTTCGAACGAAGAAAATCCTAAATAAAAGTTAAATAATTGATCCGGAGAGAAATGCGCATCGGCTCCAAAACCGAGAAAACTGTTGTCGGAATAATTTAAATATTTTACGAACAGAGAAGGGGTTAATGTTTTATTTATCAAGTTGAAACTTGCTATTGCTGCTGTTGAGAAGAGTGTTTTATTTATTTCTTGCGATAAGAGAGGCGTAATGAATTTAGATCTTTCAAAATTTGTGACTGATGTGAGTTTGATAAAATCAACATTAAAATCTTGGCGTAAACTTGAACCTATTGTTCTACTTTCATTATCATCAAAAATTGCTGAAGCATTATTCTGAAAAATAAAATTACTCTCATTTTGTCTGAACTCGGTAAAATTAGTTTGGTAATAAAACGAAATATCAGTCGGAGAGTGTTCAATAAAATTCCCAAGCATACGCAAACTAAAATTATGTCCCGAAACTTTTTGGTATCGGTTTGTAAACCTCACGGGTGCACTAAATATGTCATAAAGAATTTGATTGAACTGGGAAGGGAAATACGCGCGACTAATCGAATCTGCATCAACTCCGCCGAACAATTGCGTGATAGTTTGGATGTACTTGTAACTAGCAATAATGTTTATATTATTTGAGAGAAAGTAATGGAGCCGAGCATAGCCCATCCAATTGCTGTGATCGGTATTAACAAAAGATGGATTTGTGTTTTGGTTTGTAATTTCAAAAAACGCATTAATTCTCTTAAAAGGATTTAAGCTAAAGATTCCGTCCATCAATCCTTCGCTGTTTGGGGCTTGATAATACTTGATGCGCGAATACGGCTTACGTAATTCCGGTTGTCGGGAAATAAAATTTACCGAGACTGGATTATTCATTCCACCGTACAGAAATCCGCGAGAAAGCGGAAGCACTTCGATCGAATCAGTACTTTCAGATTGGAATAAGTTAAGATCAAATGCATTCGATAATCTATTGTTGATTGATAGACCATCCGAGAGAAAAGAAACATTTCCAAATCCTTGTCCGTTGATCAATACTTCGTTCGATTGCCCAATGGAACCAAGATCTCTTACAAATCCGAAAGGAACGTTTGTAAAGAAATCGGCAGTAGTTCTGTAGTCGGTTGTTTCTAAAGCTTTTTTACTGATGATTGAAGTTTTAAAATTATCATTAAGCAGAGAAGTAATTCTTAAAGGAATGCGGGCAGGAATTCGTTTTACCGCAGAAGTTGAATCTTTAGGAACAGTAGTCTTAATTATTAAAGAGTCTGCGGAAATTTTTTCATTCTTAACTTGGAAATCATCAAGAGCAAAAAGTTGATATGAAAAAAAAAGAAGTATTAATAAAATTTTTTTTCGAGAAAATATTTTCAGTAGGTTGTTCATAAATTCATTCACAAAATAATCTTTATAATTTTTCAAACAAAAGAAGATTTCCAGCAGGATTTTACCCGCACATCTATTGCCTGATATCAACGTCCGGCTCTAAATCAAAATGTTTAGAAATGACAAAAAGTGTTTGTTTTCAATTAAAAAAATACTAAATTTCAAGCGAAATTAATCCACAAATAATAAGAGGCAACAATATGTCAATGACAAAAGGCCAACTGTTAACTTACATGGCAAAAAAATCCGGATTAAGTAAAAAAGCAACCGGAGAATTCATTCAGGAATTAGTTGTTCTCGCTTATCACGAAGCAAAAAAATCTTTTGTTATTCCCGGATTGGGCAAATTAGTTCTTGTTGATAGAAAAGCAAGAATGGGAAGAAACCCAAAAACCGGTGAAGCAATTGCAATACCGGCAAAAAAAGTTGTTAAATTCAGAATTGCTAAACAAGCAAAAGATGCCATTCTTATTTATAAAAAATAATTATTCAAAATAGAAAGCCCATCAAAAGATGGGCTTTCTTTTAACAATCATTTCTTTTTTCTCAATTCATTAATTTTTCCTACAAGATCTTTATATAAGTCTTCTTTAACATTTTGCAAAATGATTTTAAGCAGTTCAGGAAACTTTCCGACATTTGCATATAAGCCGATTGTAATATTTTGTCTTGAATCATGTATGTATACCGGCCGTGTCGGGTAGCCCGAAAATATTCCACCGGTTAATTTGTCTATATCTTCAATCCGAAGCTCAATCTTTCTTTTGCTAAATAGGAAATTTGTACAGATAATCTTTTCATTGTCGGCGGAAATTTCAAACGGAAACTGTCTATAGGTTTTGGTATAGTATTTATTGAGTAAAAACAGCAGAGATAAATTAATTAATGTAAAAAAAATATAATACCAGTAAGAAAATAATCCGATGATTGATATGGCGAGATAGATCAACAGTAGAATTGTAACAGGTATATTTCCATATCTGTAAATCAATTTTGAAAAAAATGAATATTTATAAGTTTTCATTTCTCACTTAAAATTTGCCCTAAACTTACGAAAAGTGATTTTCAAAAGTTTAAGAGTTAATCACCAAGTGATAACTTTTTCTCTCATAGTTTTTTGTTAGATTTCGAACAAATAAAATTATTTCATTTTCAGAAAATCTTAAAGGTGGATAGATGTACGATTTGTTAGTTATCGGTGCAGGTCCAGCAGGAATAAGCATGGCAGCAGAAGCACGCCATGCCGGAGTAGATCCTTCAAAAATTCTTTTAATTGAAAAAACAGAGGAACATTCCTTTTCGATTAAAAAGTATTATCCTGATTCCAAACTTGTTTCAGCAAACTATAAAGGATTCGAAGCAAAGTGTACGGGAGTAATGTGCATTCTTGATATGACAAAGCATGAAACTATTTCTTACTTAGACAAAGCAATATTAGATAATCAGCTTATAGTTCATTACAGCGAGACTGTTTGGAAACTCCATCAGAATGATGACAAATCATTTATTGTCTACACCGACAAATGTGAATACCGTTGTAAAATTGTTACTATCGCAATCGGAATACTTGGCAAACCAAACAAACCGGAATATAAAATTCCACTTGTTCTAAAAGAGAAAGCATTATTTAATGTTACCTCTGTTAAGATTGCCAACTCAAAAGTTTTGATTATTGGCGGCGGCGATTCTGCATCCGAATATTGCCAATATTTAGTTCAGAACGGGAATGAAGTTTCTCTAAGCTACCGCAAAAATGAATTTACCAGAATGAACGAAATTAACCGCGAAAGTTTGCTTGAACTTGAAAAAGAAGAAAAGGTTAAAATCCTTTTAGGATCAGGGATTGTTGCAGTCGAAGATAGAGACGGAAAACCTTGTGTAAAATTTCAAGAGGAAAAATTAGGTGAACAAATTTTTGATTTTGTTGTTTATGCTTTGGGCGGTACCACACCAAATAATTTTCTAAAGATGATTGGAATTGAATTCGATGGAGCTGAACCGATTCTAAGAGAATATTACGAAACGTCTGTTCAAGGATTGTTCTTGCTTGGTGATTTAACTGCCGGCACAAAAGGCGGTTCTATTATTTGGGCTTTCAATTCGTCCAATACAGCTATGAAAAAGATTTGTACTGATTATCTCAATCTTAATATTAACTAAGATGTTACCGTTATTTGAGATTGTATTGTCCGAAGTTAATCGTTGATGTAAAAATTTATCTTTAACATTTCTTAACTGAATTTAAGTTGACCCATATAGTGTGACTGAATATATTTACCGCCGAATCAATAATTGGAAAGGATAATTTATGAAACAAAAAATATATTCAACACTTTCATTATTACTACTTTTAACAATATCACTAACAGCTTTTTTGTACGGTAGTGAACCCAGGAAAGCAGAAAATTTTAAGCTGAAAGATTACAACGGTAAAGAATATCAGCTTAATGATTTCAAAAACTCTAAAGCTGTAGTTGTAATGTTTATTGCAACCCAATGCCCGGTATCAAATGCTTACAATTCCCGTATGGCACAACTCTATCAAGATTATAAAGGAAAGGGTGTTACATTTTTAGGAATTAATTCCAATAAGCAAGAAAGTGTTGATGAAATAAAAGACCATGCTAAATCCAACAAGCTTGATTTTATTATTCTGAAAGATCTCAATAATGTTGTCGCCGATAAATTTAATGCTTCGTTCACCCCTGAGATTTATGTATTAAATAGCAACTCGGAAATATTATATCATGGAAGAATAGATGACGGCCGCCGCGAATCAGATGTGAAGACCAAAGATTTACGTGCAGCATTAGACGAAATTCTATCCGGGAAGAAAGTCTCTGTGTCGGAAACAAAAGCATTTGGCTGTTCAATTAAGAGAGTGAACTAATTCATGATAAGGTTTATATCACTCTTAATGATCATTTTACTTTTTAATTCTGCTAACGTATATCCGCAGCGGTCTGAAAAGATAACAGTTGAAACAATTGACAAAACAAAACTCACAAAACTCATAAAAGATAGAAAAGGGAAAATTCTTTTTCTAAACCTTTGGGCTACGTGGTGCGTTCCGTGCAGAGAGGAATTTCCTTCTATAGTTAAACTAGCAGATGAAATGAAAGATGTTGAATTTGTTGGTATAAGTATTGACTTTCCCGATGAAGTTGATTCCAAGATTATTCCATTTTTAAAATCGAACAAAGTCAACTTTACTAATTATGTTAACGGGTTTTCCGGTGACGAAGAATTAATTAATGCTCTTGATAAAAAATGGAACGGAGCTTTACCCGCAACTTTTATTTTTGATACAAAAGGGAATAAGAAAGTTTTTCTTTCCGGCAGTAAATCTTATGAAGAGTTTAAAAAAGTAATTGGAACAATTAAAAAATAGGAACATTCTTAAAGCCTTTTCCGTAAGGAAAGGCTTTAGGGACTTGCCATTTTTTCAATCTCTTCGAATTTCTCTTTAGTTACAGGCATTACAGATAAGCGGTTGCGCTTTTGCAAGATCATCTATTGAGAAAATTTCCGGTTCGGATTTTATAAGCCAGTATTTAGCAGTCATAATTTCTCTTTTAGTTACTTTCAACAATTTTTTTAAGTTGATCCAGCACCTTTCCCCAATTTGCTTCGGAATGTTCCTTTGCCTCTTTATTAGGAACATTTTCCTGGGTTAAGGTAAGAATTGTTTTTTCATTTTGTTTCATAAGATCGAATGTGATTTGCTGATAATTTTCCGGTACATCTTCCAATTTGGAAAACGAACTCCAGTAATCATACTTCAATTTTTGTTCAGGAATAAATTCCAGGATTGTACCTTTATCCTTATATACTGCGCCTTCCCATACACCTTGAAAAACAATAGGGTATCCAACTTTCCAGTCGGAGATTGTTTCTGTTCCAAATAAGTAGAGTTTTATTTTTTCCGGATTAACTAAAGCATCCCACACTTTTGCTTTATCTGCATTTATCTTTATGGATTTTCTTACCATTAATTCATTTGCCATGATTTTGCCCTTTCATAAATATTGTTTTAAAAATTTACCTGTGTGTGATCTTTCATTTGCGGCAATCTCTTCAGGTGTACCAACTGCAACAACTTCTCCGCCTTTTTCTCCCGCTTCAGGTCCAAGATCGATCACATGATCCGCACATTTAATTACATCAAGATTGTGCTCGATGATAACAACAGAATTATTGTTCTGTATCAGCATCTGAAAACATTTTAATAATTTACCGATGTCGTCAAAATGTAAGCCGGTTGTAGGTTCATCGAAAATAAAAAGTGTATGCTGATTTTTTTTCTGCTGAGAAAGATGAAGCGCTAGTTTAACCCGCTGTGCCTCGCCGCCGGAAAGAGTTGTTGACGGTTGACCGAGTTTGATATAACCCAAGCCAACATCCGAAAGAACTTGAAGTAAGGAAACAATTTTATTGTTGTTCTCAAAAAAATCAATTGCTTCGTCAACGGTCATATTTAAAACATCAACAATATTTTTTCCGCGGTAGGTAATTTCTCTCGTCTCTTTTTTGAAACGTGTCCCTTTACAGTCATCACACTCAAGATGAAGATCGGCAAGGAACTGCATTTCAATTGTTATAACACCTTCACCCTGGCAAGTCTCGCATCTTCCGCCCGTTACATTGAAAGAAAAATAACCGGGTTTATATCCGCGTGATCGGGCTTGTGGCGTATTTGCAAAAAGCTCTCGAATCAATTCATAACCTTTTACATAGCTGATAGGATTTGAACGAGGAGATTTTCCAATCGGAGACTGATCAACGATTTCAATTTCATCTATGTAACGCGAACCTTCGATCGAATCATACTTGCCGAGTTTTGACGGATTGCCGCCGTTCATTTTAACAATTCCGCCGTAAAGAATATCATGCACCAAAGTTGATTTACCCGAACCGCTGACTCCTGTTACAACAACAAATTTCTTAAGAGGAAATTCAACATTTATGTTCTTCAAATTATTTTCTCTGGCACCATTAATCTTAATTACTTCAGTTTCTTTTGTATTACGTTTTGCCGGAATTGGAATACTTACTTTTCCGGAAAGATATTTCCCAGTAAGCGATTTTTCGTTTTGAATTATTTCATCGTAAGTGCCGAATGCAACAATTTCTCCGCCGTTTATTCCCGCACGCGGACCCATATCAAAGATTAGATCTGATTCCTTCATCATCTCCGGATCGTGTTCTACAACTAAGACGGTATTGCCAAGATCTCGAAGCGATTTTAAAATGTTGATCAGCTTAGCATTATCACGCGGATGCAAACCGATTGAAGGTTCATCTAAAACGTAAAGTGTCCCCATTAAAGCTGAGCCAAGTGAAGTTGCAAGATTTATTCTCTGGGTTTCGCCGCCGGAAAGCGTACTGCTTAAACGATCGAGAGTGAGGTAACCTAATCCAACATCATTTAAGAAGGTAAGACGTTTTACAATCTCATCATAAATTCTTTGCCCGATAGATTTTTCATAATCAGAAAGTGAAAGTAATTTGAAAAATATTAAAGCACGTTCGATTGACATCAGCACAATATCGTGAATTGATTTTTCGTCAATTTGAACTTGAAGTGCTTCGCGTCGTAAACGTGAACCGCGGCATGCTGCGCAAATTGTGTAGCCGCGATACTTACTTAGCAGAATTCGGATTCCCATCTTGTAAGTTTTTGTTTCAAGATGTTTGAAGAAACCGTTTATGCCTTCAAATCCTTTGAAACCTTCTTTGATAAATGAAATTTGTTCCGATGATAAATCTTTGAAGGGAACATTAAGAAGAATTCTGTTATTATTATTACGGATAAGATCTCGCATATATTTACTGTGCTTAACCGTCCGCCATGGCGCAATTGCTCCTTCCATCAGAGTTAGATTAGGATTCGGAACGATGAGATCCATTTCATAGCCCATAGTTTTTCCGAATCCTTGACAAACGGGGCAAGCGCCGAACGGATTGTTGAAAGAAAAAAATCTCGGTTCGGGTTCTTCATAACGAATTCCGCAGCATTCATAAAATTTTGTAAACTTCTTAATTGAATTGGTGTCTGTATTAATGATTGCAAGCCGTCCTTCGCCTTCTTTGAAAGCTGATTCGATTGACTCAGCGAAAGATTCTCTTACTTTCCCTTTTTTAATTTTAAATCTGTCCAAAACAATTATTATTTCTTGTTTTGATTTCGGGAGTGTTTTTGTTTCGTTCAGATCAATAAGTTTATCTTTAACAAAAATTCTGAAGAATCCTTTCTTGCGCAGAAGATCCATTTCTTCTTTTACAGTTCTTCCTTCATGAGAATGAATCGGGAAGCCGAGATAAAATTTATCTTCTTCATTTTGTTCTTCAAGCCATTCCGAAACAGTAGCAACAGTATCTTTTTTGACAACTTTACCGCAGCTAAAGCAAATTGTTTTTCCAATACGTGCATAGAACAAACGTAGATAATCATAAATCTCTGTACTTGTTCCAACAGTTGAGCGGGGATTTCTAGCGCCGGTCTTCTGTTCAATTGCAACGGCAGGAGAGATTCCGAAAATAAAATCTACTTCTGGCTTGTTCATCCTCTCAAGAAATTGACGCGCATAAGAGGAAAGGCTTTCAACATAGCGGCGCTGTCCTTCGGCATAAATCGTATCGAACACGAGAGAAGATTTTCCGCTGCCGCTTACTCCCGTGAACACAACTAATTTGTTGCGGGGAATTTCCAGCGATATATTTTTTAGATTATGCTGGCGTGCACCCTTAACAATTATTTTGTCTTTAGGATTTGTATTGGATTTTTTTGACATGAATTATTTATGATTTTCGAATTAAAATGAAACATGAAAAGAATCGTAAATCAAAAATCGTAATTCGTAAACAGAATTTATTTTTTCTGCAAACGTAATTCAAATTCTTTCAGTTCCTTCATTTTCTGATCTACAATTTCTTGCTGTTTTTTCAATTCACCTAATTGAAGATCAATCGCTTTTTCATATTCAGATTGGCTCCAATATCCACGCTCTTCAAAATAACTCTTGAACAGCCAGTTATGTTTGAGCGCTTCCATATTCTCTGCTAAACTTGAAGTGGCTATACGTGTTTGATCTGATATCTTAACTAAATTTCGGACAACAGAACTTACAGAATCAGCCATTTTTTTATCGGAGATTAATTTTCCAAGAACACCTTCTCCATTTTTAATGTTTGATAGAAGGCTTCTAAGATCGATAATTGCAGCATCAACATTGCCCACAATTGATTTTAAACTTCCGCTTGTGTTAACTATAATATCCGAGATCTCATCCAATCGTTTGGTAATTGTGGTCATGCTTTTATCAGCAGATTGTGTAACACTAACTGCTGATTTGTATAACTGTTCGTCATTCACAAGTTTACCGATCGAACCTTTGCCTTGATTAACTTTAGCAAAAATTTCAGAAAAATCTTTTGTGAGATCTTTCATATATCCCATTACAGATTCCGTCTCTTCAATTATTTTAGCAATGTTCATTGGTGTTTTTGATTTTATGACTCCGCCGCTTGCAACTTCAGCAGCATCTGTAGAGCCGGGGGTAATTGCGACAATTTTTTTGCCTACCAGTCCTTCCGTCTCGATAGATGCTTCGCTGTCAATTCTGATCAAATGTTTAAGATCATTTACTATCCTCATCTTTACTTCAACTTTAGCCGATGCGTCGTTTGCAAAAGAAACGGAACTAACGCTTCCAATATCGTAACCACTTAGGCGGACGGGCGCTCCGCTTTTTAATCCTTCTATCTGATCGAAGTATGCTTTGATCTCGATTGTATTCGTAAATAATTTTTCCTTACTGCCAAGAAGAAAAATCGCGAGTATCAATAATATAGTTCCAAGGAAAATGAAAATTCCAAGACGAGCGCCTTCAAGTTGTTTTAACATTTCTTCTCCATTAAACTTTTATTAATTCATGACTGAAAAAGTTTTTCAAGAAAGGATCGTTTGAACTTGTCAATTCTTTTATCTCTCCTTCAAAAGCAATTTTAGAATCACGCAGAAAGATTGCGCGATCTGCTATAATTTCCGCACAGATAAGGTCATGAGTAACTACAATAGATGTCATATTCAGTTTTTTCTGTAAGTTTAAAATAAGTACGCTTATTTCTTTTGAAGTGATCGGATCGAGTCCCGTAGTCGGTTCGTCATAAAGCATCAGCGCAGGATCTGTAATAATTGATCGAGCAAGTCCGATCCTTTTTTTCATTCCGCCGGAAAGCTCCGACGGCATTTTATCAATTGCTTCTTCAAGAGAAACATTATCTAGTGCAATTTTTATTTTTTCATCTATCTGATCCATTGTCATCTCAGGAAAATGTCTCTTAAGCGGAAACGAAAGATTTTCTCTAACGGTCATTGAATCATATAAAGCCGAACCTTGAAATAAGAAACCGATATTCTTACGGATATTGTTCAACTCTTTAATTGACAGCTCGAAAATATTCTGTCTGTTGATATAGATCTTTCCTCCGTCCGGCGCCATCAATCCTATTATACATTTAAGCAAAACACTTTTTCCCGTTCCGCTCTTTCCGAAAACAACAAGATTCTCGCCGAGTGTTACGCTTAGAGAAATGTTGTCAAGTACGACAAGATCATCAAAGCGTTTACTTAGATTTAATATTTCTACTACCCGAGTGTCGGCCATAACCATAAACTAATTTTTACAAGTATCATATCAAAAATTAAAATGAGTAAGGATGAAAGCACCACAGAAGTTGTAGATGCACGTCCAACTCCCTCAGTTCCGCCTTCGGTTGTAAATCCCTTGTATGAACCAACAAGCCCGACTAAATAACCGAAGACAAATGTTTTTGCAACTCCCGGAATAAAATCCCCGAACTCGATAGATTGAATCACCGAAGATTTGTAATATTCAAAGCTCATCGGTTCGGTAATAATTATTGCAAGATATCCGCCGATGATTGCAATAAATATAACATAGACTGTAAGAATGGGAAGTATCATAGTTGTTGCGATAACCCGTGTAACAACAAGATATTTAAAAGGATTGATCGCAGAAACTTCCATTGCATCAATCTGTTCTGTCACTCTCATCGAACCAAGTTCCGCACCGATACCCGAACTTACACGTCCGGCAAAAATCAAAGCAGTAATAACCGGACCTAATTCTCGCACAACAGAAAGTGAAACCATTCCGGGAAGAAAATCACTTGCACCGAATCTCTGCATAACAGGCTGGCTCTGCATTGCAAGAACGAGTCCTATAATGAATCCCGTGACGCTTACAATTCCAAAAGTTTTTACGCCAAGCTCATCCATATGTTTTCTAACTTCACTAATTTCATATGGAGGAACAAAAGCCTGCTTGAAAAATTCCCAGTTGAATATTGTTAAACCGGTAATCGTAGCGAAGAAATTGTAGATATAGTCCGAGTAGTTTAATCTTCTTCCGTATCTGATGCGAGGTAAATTCATTTAGATAAGTATTAATTTTTTTAGTCAGATCAAAATAGCAAAAGTATAGAATAGATTAAAACACAGATTCGTAGCCATAATGATTTAGAAAGCATTAAGGATATGATTTATCTGCGGTTTTGAATCTTTGAGATGCAAGATTGCTATAACATCAATTCTGCAAGTTTGCTCACTGATTCTATTCTTATATAGATAAGCTTCTGCGGTTTTTCTTATCTGTTTTTGCTTTGAGCTGGAAATAGCCAATTCCGGTGGACCATATTCCAAATTTTGTCGGTATTTAACTTCCACAAAGACAAGTGTTTCTTTATCCTTTGCGATGATATCAATTTCACCATGCCCGAACTGATAATTTTGTTCGACGATCTCATAATCAAGATTTTTTAAGAACCTGCATGCAAGCTCTTCGCCGTAGTTTCCTGTTGTACGTTTGTTCTGTTCCATAATTTTAGCAACCACCCCCTTTAATTCCCCCTCCTTAGTTAAGGAGGGGGATATGGGGGAGGTCAAAAAAGTTTTTCTTGTTCTTCTTTTAGAATATTTCTTAAAAAACTTTTACGATGAAAAGGAGAAGCGCCAAATTTTTTAACGGCAATTCTATGTTCTAAAGTTGCATAACCTTTGTTGTGGTTCCAAGAGTACATCGGAAATTTTTCATGCGCTTCTTTCATAATCTTATCACGTGTTACTTTCGCAATTATAGAAGCAGCGGCAATAGAAAATGATTTTGCATCGCCTTTAACAATTGTTTTTGTTTGGATCGAAGAATGGAAAGATTTATTCCCGTCAATTAAAATCAGATTTGGTTTGATAGAAAGCTGTTCAACTGCAATCCTCATCGCTTTTAGCGATGCTTGTAAAATATTTATTTCTTCAATCTCCAGATGATCAACAATACCAACTCCGTAGCATAAACAGTTTTTTGTAATCCAATCTAATAATTCTTCACGTTTCTTCTCTGGAATTTGTTTTGAATCATTGATCTCTCTATGAAAAGTTTTTTTATTGAATATAACCGCCGCCGCTACAACTGGTCCGGCTATCGGTCCTCGTCCCGCTTCATCAACTCCGGAGAGGAGTTTTATTTTGCGGGAAAGGAATTTGTTATCGAATGTTTTTAGTGTGTTCATCAGAACTCATTAATAATTCCGAAATGAATTTTTCCTTCGCCGAAAGAATCACCTTTTGCAAGAGCGAAGCTTACACTGAGAACACCGAGTCCGGTTTCAATGTTCAAACCGAATCCGTAACCGATCTTAAAAGATGAATTCTCCGGTATACTTTTTTGCTTGTCCTCATTACGTAAAAAATATCCGCTGTCAAAAAATAAAAATGCAAAAGAACGGCGCGTAAGAAGTAATCTGTATTCAAGATTAGACCACAAAATTCTATTCCCTTGAAATTGTTTTTCTCTGTAGCCGCGCAGAGAATTTGTTCCGCCGAGAAAATAGAGATCGCTTAATTCAACATCATCGCCGCGTAATTCTCTGCCGTGAACTCCGAGTGCTGCAACTTGTCTGCTGAAGAACTGTTTGAAAAATACAAAATCAAATTCGAGCCGCTGTAAAGTAACTTTAGTGGTTGTTGTAGGAGTGATGAAATCAACCGGACCGTTTATTTTTTTAGAGGTGTATGAATAAGTGTTGTTGAAAAATATTCCTTCGGTCGGCGAATAGAAATCGTCCCGTGAATCAATTCTCAAATTTACTCCGCTTGTAAAGGCGGAAGAATTAAATACGGTAAATGTATTTGCATTTTGTTGTGTTGGAATTGTTGATTGGACGGCAACCAATACCGATGCTGATATTTCGCTTGTTGCAAGAAACTCCAAACGTCCATCAAAATTCCTTTGAACATAAGTTGAGTCTTGTTTTCGTTGGAACAATCCGCCTTCTAAATTGAATGGAAATCCAAAAAGCCATGGCTCAAGATAACGCAGTTCCAACTCCTGTGAGAAGCGGTTTTCCTGCTGCCATCGGAAAGAAGCAGCGCGTCCCGTTCCGAAAAGATTACGCATGTTCACATTTACAAATCCGGTTAAATAACCGCTCTCTTTATCATTCGTCGCTGGGACATATCCGGCAATGCCGTCAAAGAAATTTGTTTGTTTTTCTTTGATGGAAATTTTTAACACACCTTCTTTTTTAGAGCTGAAATAAAAAGCCGGCGATTCAACTGGTTCAAAGAAACGGAGACGATTTAATTTTTCGGGAACCGCATCAATATTTTTTTGAGAATATTCTTCTCCTATGCGAATCTGAGCGGCACGTGTTATTACATAATCTTTTGTTTTATCATTGCCGGCAATTTCTATTTTATCAATTGTGCTTTTTGTTCCTACATCCATACTTAAATAAAAATTTACAAAATGATTATCGCTTGTCGAATCGCGGATAAATTCTACAGATTCAATTTTGACAGATGCAAAAGGGAATCCTTTGTTTTCGTAGTGATCAATAATTTCTGAGAAAACAGATTCTATGTTTGTTCTAGTAAAAATTTCTTTTTCTAGCTGCGAGAGAATATTATTTACGATGACAGAATCTTTAGCAGAACTGCTGATGTGAATCTTATTTATAAGAGTTGGCGTCCCTTCGGTTATGTTTATTCTTAATAGTGTTTTTAGTGAATCAATTTTTTCTGTGGAAATATTGTTGAAGGAAAAACTATAATATCCGCGCTTATTCAACGCCGAAGCTATTCTTATCCTTACAGAATCTTCTATTCCCTTAAAATATTTTTGTCCGGGAGGAATATTTATCCAACTCAGATAATTATTTTCTGAAAAGATTTTTGCACCGCTGATTTCGATTTTGGATATTGTTTGTGTGTAAAGAAAGGAATTAATTAATGAAAGTAAAAGTAATGTCACTCTGAACGTAGTGAAGAGTCTCAATGTAAAATTAAGTATGAGATTTTTCGCTTCGCTCAAAATGACAATACCTCTTAAGTTATAAAAGTTGTTTAATAATTCGGGGAGTCATCTATTATCTTCATCTTTTTACCGATCGCAGAAACTTTAATATGTTCAATGTATCTGTTCATTTCATCAAAAGATACTTCGCAAGTTGATAGTTTAGCGGAATTAGCAGTTCCTAACGAGATTCCAATTTTCAAAAACTCATCGAACACGAGAGAGTTTTCCAAACCGTAAGCGACCCCAGCAACAAAAGCATCGCCGCTTCCGGTTGCATCAATTACATTTACTTTCGGCGGATCAACTTTATAATTGAAATCAAATTTTTCTGCATAAAGAGAATTTGCACCGTCACTCAAAAACATCAACTTAATATTCTTTGCATAAAGCTGATGTAAACACTCAAGTTTTTCTTTTTCATCACGGAGGGCAATACCGAGTGATCTCTCAACTTCATCAACATTGTTGTGGATTACAGTCGGGCTCGCATTTATGCAATTCATTAAATGAGAACCATAAGTATCAAGTATAGAAATTTTATCGTACCGGTTTGCAAGTTCAATTCCATATGGGAAAATATCATCAGTCGTAGTACATGGTGAACTTCCCGCGAAAACTACGATCGAACAGTTCTGTATCATTTTATCAAGTTTATGTTTGAAGTCCGCGGCTTCTTCGACAGTGACATTGCTATTCAAGCCGAAGTAAGCGGTAACACGATTATTTTTTTCTTCAATTATTAAATCAGCAGAACGCGTTTCGGATTTTGTAGAGACAATAGTAAAATCAATTTTATCTTGTGTGAGGCAGTGGCGCAAAATCTTTCCGTTTTTTCCGCCAAGAAATGTTAGTGCGGAATTCTTTTCGCCAAGGATATTTAATTGTCTGTTTACATTGATTCCTTTGCCGCCGGAAGTGAAAAATTCTTTTTCGGAACGGTTTGATTTTCCAAGTTCGATGGAATCAAAAAATAATCTTCGTTCCAACAAAGGATTTAATGTTACAGTGAGAATCATTTCAGTGATCTGTTATCGGTTGTCAGTTATCAGTAATCTATAATAATAGGCAGTTACAATAAGATTTTAGTTATACTAAAAATTCATAATTTTTTACGGTCTATAACCTGGCCATCTGCTGTAATCGGGATCCACTAATCGGTAATCACCAAATCCTGTTTGATCCGAAAAGACAAAACTTCTATTCAGTTCATAATAATCCCAAATCTCATATGGTTTTGAATCAGAGTCTAGCGGGTGTCTTTCAACACTGCTTGGCGGACCTAATGTAATGAAGATCATTCCCATATCGGAACGCCATCCTTCTACCAATCCTTTAAAATGTTTATTTGCATAATCAACACGGCTGAAATATTCATATAGAATTGGGTTATCATCTATTTTGGAATTTGGCTTTTTCTTGTCCCAAAAACTTAAAAACCGTTCCAGTTTTTCATCGTAGTTTTTTCCTTCCTTTATGAAATCTAATTCCTCGGGAGAAGCTATGTAAACTATTTGTTCAACTGCTTTATTAAGATCTGTAATCACTAATGGAACGCCGTGAATTTTTGAAAATATTTTTTTCTCTACTGAAGTAATTATTTTCCAATCATTGTCTTTTATTACCGCATTAAGAAGATATCCTCCGACGGAAAAACTTACATTGTTAATTGTATGTTTTACCAAATTTGTTCCGGGCTTTACCGTCAAATGTTCCATCTGTTTGAATGATGTACTATTTTTAAGATCATCCAACGAGTATTCAATATTGATCTCGCGTGTTTTGTTGGAATAAATTTCAAAATAGAGAGGTACTGAAGTACTTCTATTAGTTACGGATGCTGTAACGTTTGGAACAATTTTTTCGCCTGCTGAATCCTTGACAAATTCTGAAACTAATATTAAATCGCTTACGCCCAGTGAATCAGATATTTGTTTTACTACTAAAGGGATTTCTTTTGATGAAGCAGATCTTGAATCAGAATCTTCAACAATGCATTTAACAAAATATTTTCCCGGATTGAGATCATAAGTCTTATAGCTAAGATTAAAATTTTCCACGGAAAGTGTTTGTTCGAAATCGGTTGTTTTTACCCTTTCTTTCCAATTCCGTTCAAAAATAATATTTGTTTTACTTTCATCGGCAAAAGACAATGTAATATTATAGTTAGCATAAAAGCCGCTGTCTTTCTTAACGAATTGAATGCTTGAATAAGGAACTTGAACAAAGAAATCCATTCGTGTTTTATTTGAAACGGAACTTTTAAATCCGCCGACATCTACAGAAAAACTCATTGATTTTGCATTCCCCAAGTTAGAAGAATATTCAACTTGTGCTGAAGCGATAGAAGCCAGAAGAATCACTATTAAAAAGATTTTTTTCACTTATTCAACTCCTTTATTCTCAATTAAACCTGCCTATTACAGGTAAATTACCAAATAAATCATACTCATTGCAATCGTAAATATCAATGTGATAAAATTCTCCGATCTTTAGTGTATTACTTTTTGCATCAATTAAAATTTCACCATCTACTTCGGGCGCATCGCGTTCGGAACGTCCCACATAGTAATCATTATCCAACGAATCAATAAGAACTTTCATTCTCTTTCCAATAAAAAATCGATTCTTTTCTTCAGAAATTTCTTTTTGAATCTCCATCAATACTGCTTTCCGCTCCTCTTTGATTTCTTGAGAAACCGGATCGCCAAGAATAAAACTTGGAGTATTCTCTTCGATCGAATAAGTAAAAACACCCAAACGGTCAAACCTTATATCACGGATAAAATCGCAAAGTTCCTCAAACTCTTTTTCGGTTTCGTTAGGATAACCGACTATGAAAGTTGTTCGCAAAGAGAGATCTGTAATTCTTTCTTTAAGGTTGTATAAAAGTTCTTTTGTTCTGCGTTGCGTTATACCGCGCCTCATAGATTTTAAGACCGTATCGGAAATATGCTGGAGTGGAATATCAATGTATTTGCAGATCTTAGAATTGTTTACAATTTCATTCATAAGATCATCGGGGAAGTGAGACGGATAAACATAAAGTAAACGGATCCATTCTATGCCGTTAATTTCTGAAAGTTTATTCATTAACTCGGCAAGATTTCTTTTTCCGTAAAGATCAATTCCGTAATCTGTTGTATCCTGACCAATGAGAATCAACTCTTTAACGCCTTGACGAGTGAGAGATTCTGCTTCTGGGATTAACTGATCCATTGGTTTTGTTTTATGAAGTCCGCGCATTAAAGGGATTGCACAGAATGAACACGGATTATCGCATCCCTCGGAGATTTTCAGATAAGCAAAATGTTTCGGAGTCGTAATTATTCTCTCGCCGAGAAGTTCATATTTTAAGTTGCCGCCGAACTCGCGTACAATTCCTTCGTATGCTTCAGTGCCGAAGAAAGAATCCACTTCAGGAATTTCTTTTCTTAGATCATCCATATATCGTTCGGAAAGACATCCTGCAACAATAACTTTTTTTAACTTTCCTTGTTTCTTTAGTTCGATTGCAGAGAGAATTGTATTTACGGATTCTTCTTTAGCCGCATCTATAAATCCGCATGTGTTTATTACAACAGAATCCGCTTGATTAGGATCATCGGTCAAATCAAATTTATTAAGCTTAAGCTGGCTCATTAAACGTTCGGAATCAACGGTATTTTTGGAACAGCCGAGTGTGATAATTGAGATTTTTTGTTTTTTCATAATAAAAATTTTTTCTTGTTCATGATCTTAATTATGATCTTAAGTGAGAGTAAGATTAAGATCATGAGCAAGAACAAGAAATAATAAACCTTTCTAGCGAATTAATGTGAGGTAAAGATAAACTACCGGTGCAGTGAAAAGTAATGAATCAAACCGATCGAGAATCCCGCCGTGTCCGGGAATTATTGACGATGAATCTTTTACGTGAGAATCACGCTTGATTAAACTTTCTATCAGATCGCCGATCTGCCCAAATAGACCAACAATAAATCCAATAACGATTACATCTTTTAATTCCATGAAATCAATAATGAATTCATGTGCGGCTATCATTCCCGCAATCGCAAAAACAAAACCGGCAATAGCACCTTCCCAGCTTTTATTAGGACTAACACGAGGTAATAATTTATGCTTACCGTAAGCCGATCCGATAAAATATGCGGCTGAATCGCAAATCCAGATTGATGCAAGGATTGAGATGATCAAATATCCTCCTTGAGGATATGTAAAAACGGAATCTCTGTAAAACTCTCGCAAGTCAATTATTGCAGCTGAAAAAAATCCAATATAAAAAATTCCCAAAAGTGTTGATCCGATATTTGAAACAGCCGAGTCTTTATTCCTGAACAATTCAAAAAGCAAAAGTAAAGCTATGATCAATAATAATAGTATATGATAATCAATAATGGGTTTGTACTCGTTTACAATTATCACAGCAACGGAAAGATAACCGATCAGTTTGTTTGTGTAACTGTGTTTGTTACGCATCATCCGGGTAAATTCAAAATAAGAGACCAAACCGATTGCAAGCACAAGAATTAAAAACGGAATTTTTCCGATGAGACTTAAAATTACAAGTAACGGAATTCCGATAAGACCAACAATAACACGCGTAGATAAATTACCTAATTTTTTTGCCATCTATTCCTCATCATCGGCTTTGCTTTCAAAAATATCATTTATTATTTGTAAAGCTTCATTGGCATCTTTTCTTTTAACAAGTAATTTTATGGGGGAGACTTCACCTAAATATATATAGCTCCGGTCTTTTTGCGAAAGAATAATAGAATCTATTTCCGCACCGTTTAAATTTGCTTTCAGCATTTCGGTTTCTATAAGATCATTACCGGTGTAAACAATAACCCAATCTTTAGGGTGACTAAGATTTCCTTCAAATTCATCAACAGGAATAAGATCAATTCCGCAGTCCGAACAAACCTTTATCCCGTCAACATATTCGCATTCACATTTTGGACAAATCATAACTCCTCCGAATGCTTAGGTAATAATTTATGATAGTTTATTTTCACATAAGTAATATAAGAGAAGAAGAGGATTGAAAAAATTAATAAACTGATAAGCTGCGGGAAAACGTTATCATTTTTTGTTGCCGAGGTGTTTATTATTTCTTCTTTGCCTAGAATTATAAATGCTAAGACTGCCATAAAATTATTAAAGAAGTGAAGTATCATTGGGACGAAAATAGAATTGCTTGCATAAGCCGCATAACCGAAATAAACTCCAAGTGCAATTAGAGCTATCAATCCATATGGATTGAAGTGGTAAAGACCAAAAAATATTGCTGTAATGAAAATACTCCAAAACGGTTTTAATTTTTGTTCAAAACTTTTTTGAACAAATCCGCGGAAAAGAGTTTCTTCACAAAGTGCCGGAATGACCGCTACGACAAAAATTATAAAGGACGATTCAAACACAGAGTGGGAAGTAAGCAGACTGCCGTATGTTTTTTCAATTAAAGTGTCTAATTGGTCAAGTGAATTCATTATGTTCTTTACGAACGGACTGAATGCCGCAAGTTTTTGCAGCAAGAAATTTTGAATGTAAAGAAAATTTTGAAGTAGGGGCGTTAGAAGAATTAATCCAAGAACAAAAGCGCCTATCTCTTTGAATGACGGGAACCGCATTCTTAGAATTATAGAAATATTATCCCGGTAAACATATTTTGCCAGAATTAAAGTAGGAAGAAGCATTAAAAGAATTTGTCCGCCCATTGTAAGCAGACGGATCGCATTAACATCTGCTTTTTCAAAATTAAATCCGAAGATCAAAAGTGTAAGTAACGCTCCGCCAAATTGGTAAAGCAGAAAGATTCCGATCAATGCAATAAAAGCAGCAGAGATCGGTGACATGGTTGAAAACGGTTTTATCTCCTCGTGCTTTTCGTCTATGGGTTTTTGCTGATTTTGATATTCTTCGTTCATGATGATTCCAAATTATAAAAAAGGGGAGATACTTGCTAAAAATATCTCCCCGATCACTTTTAATATTTTGGGATTTACTTTCTCTTTGCTTTCAATTCTCCCGCAAGTCCTGCGTAATCGCTTAATTCCGCATCAATGGAGCCGATTAAAATTTTTGTTTTAACTTTAACCGGAATTTTTAAATCATCATTGGTTAACCAAACCACAATTTTTCCTTCGCTTTTAAAAAGTCCGCCTTCTTGAACAAGCGGTTCTAATATTATGCAGTCAAACTTTCCGGCTTTAACGGAAACTGTTTCTCTTCCTTTGAAAAGAATATCAAGCGGATAGGTTTTATCCTTATAAAAATTCTCAAGGTGAACTTTATCACCGTCTTTTAATTTTGTGTAATCAAAAATACGAGCAAAGTATAATGCGGAGACTATATCATGAACATACTTCGGTATATCATAAGAACCTTCAGAAGTTTTTGCTTTTCCCTTGCGTTGATCGAAAAAAGCCGAGAAGTCATTTGAGTATCCGCCTTCTCTAATGTGCTGTTCAAAACGCCACGGGAAAATTCCTTCAACATCAATGTAAGTTTCATAATGATCGTGCACTTTAAAGAAAGGATTGAATGCTGAAAGAGAACTGACATTGAACACAACATTATAAACATCGCGTCCTGCAAGTTTAACAATCTTTGGAATTGAATATTCCGCAATACCCGCTGTAACAAAACCGTAATTCACATCGAAGGTTAATTTTTCGCCAAGCTTAAAAGCTTTGTTCTCAATTTTGCGGAATTCAGATTTGGTTTGAGCGTTGTAATTAGAAGTGAGCAAGATCAAGAATGAGATCATGATCAAGACTTTAAAAAAAATCCCTCCACTCATGATCTTGCTTTTGTCCTTGCTCTTCTCGATAGGTTTCATTTTTTCTCCGAAGCAATTTTATCAAGAATGCTTTTAACCGTTTGAGCAACTTTATTAGATCGAATACTATCCATGCAATTTAGTTCCTCGCATTGTTTACGTGTACAGTTTGTACAATCAATATCCGGCGTAAAAATATTTTTTTTATTTGAATATGGTCCCCATCGTTTTGCTGATGCAGCTGTAAATTTCGGATAGAAGCCCACAACATTTTTCCCGAGAGCTGCCGCAATATGAATAGGTCCGGTAGAATTTGCTATCATCACATTACATTGGTTAATCAAAGCGATCAATTCACTCAAATTATATCTTCCCGCAAGATTAATTATTGATTTATTAACAACCAGCGATTGACAAAGTTCCTTCTCGGCAGTTGTGCCAGTGATTAATATCTCAACTCTTTCATTAGAAAGATTATTAACAATCTCTTTCATTTTTGAAATTGGAAGATCAACTGCACTTCCGCCGCTTCCGGGATGGACAATAATAATCGGTTTTGAAAAATTTATTTTCAACTCATTTAAATCTTTCTTTACTTTCTCTTCCTCTTGAATTGATGGTGTAATTCCATACGAGACATTCTCTTCAGTTACGTTCTCATCAATCCCTAACTGCCGAAGTAAATGAACATTATATTCAAGTTCGTGGTACTCGCCGTATTTTCTATGCTCGTAATTTTTTTTATTAAAAAGAAAAGAATACCAGCGGTAACTGGTTCCAACGCGTGTTTTAATATTTGATAGAAAAAGAATCAGAGCGATAGGATAAGTCGGATAAGCCACGATGCAAATATCAAATTTATTTTTTAAGAGTTCAATGTTTTCTCTAATGGAAGATTTCCATTCAACCTCTCTAAGAATTATTACTTCATCTATGTTCGGATTATTAACAGCGAGAGGTTTTGTGTATTCGCGCAAAAGAAAAGTTACTTTACAATCCGGAAAATGTTTTTTAATGATTGCAGCTAACGGAAGAGACAGAACAACATCGCCGATCCGGTCTGTGCGAACAATTAAAATATTTTTTGGCTGATTCATTTATGCGATAAGAAAGAATTATTCTTGATATAATACCTCCACGGCAAATCTACAGATTTTTTAATGCCGATTCTTGTAGAAGCTGCAATTTTATTCTTGCTTAGTTTTGGCGAATCGAGTATAAAGATTTCTTTCCCTGTAAGATCCATTCCGTTCTCACTTCGCACTATACCAAAAGCTTGGCAAATTTTTGCCGGTCCATTTGTAAGGTTTTTCAACTCCACAGCAGAGACATTTTTTTTCCCGAAACGATTAACCGCCATTTTATCTAAACCGTTAACAGGTTCAACAGCGCGGAGTAAAACAGCTTTGCCTTCATTTAATTTTCCCACAACAACATTAGAACAGAAGTGCATTCCGTATGTGAAATAAACATAAAGAAATCCGCCACCGTTAAACATTACTTCATTCCGTTTTGTCTGCCCTATGTAAGTATGAGCAGCTTCATCAACCGAACCATCGTAAGCTTCAACTTCTACAATTCTACCAACAAGATTTTTTCGCCCGATCTTTCTAACCAAGAATTTACCGAGCAGTTCTTTTGCAACGATGTGAACATCACGTGTGTAAAATTTTCTCGGAAGT
Organism: Ignavibacteriales bacterium; assembly: GCA_026390775.1. NCBI lineage: Bacteria > Pseudomonadati > Ignavibacteriota > Ignavibacteria > Ignavibacteriales > Ignavibacteriales bacterium. The sequence continues at coordinate 1,481,140 of JAPLFF010000007.1, forward strand.
TTTTTTTGCGGTTTCATTTATTAAACGGAATAAAACAATAACAAAATTATTCTAGAAGAGATTTAAGATCGGCAATTTTTTGAAGATAGAAATCAGCTTTATCCGGTTTTAACTCGAGCAGTTCTTCGTATATGGAAATTGCTTCCTGGTAATTCTTTTGGGAGAGAAAAATTTCTGCCATAGTATCGGAAACGATCCGTTTTATTTTTACTTCAGGCTGAGAAATTTCCGGCATTGTTTCGCCCATTCCTTTAAGGACAATTTTAGCTTTGCTTAATCTTTCTGCAAGGAGATCAAGTTTGTCTTCTAGGTTTTCAAATTCGTCTTCAACTTTTTCTTCTTTCGCTTCTGTAAGAAATGTTGGACGTTTTGCATCGCTCAACGAATTTCTTTCGGCAATAATGTCTGAAATTTTTTTCAGATAGAATTCAAGCGTATCGGATGAACCGAGAAGTTCACTTCCCATTATTGCATTGCTTCTTGCTTCATCTTCTCTTCCGGCATAAGCATTGGCAAGAGCAAGTAGTAAATAGGGAGTAGGATAATGTGAATGCATTTCCAAACCGGTTTCAAGGATTTTGATTGCATCCAAAATGTTAGCACTTTCCATTTCAGAAGCAGCAACGCGGGCAAAAAGAGGAGAACTATTATTGAATTCGAAGATCAACTTGATCTTATCTGTAGTTAGATCTCTTTCTGTTCCATTCACTATACTAACCTATGTTTTTTGGTAAAGCTTTGTTTTAAAGACATTATAGAAACTGTAGCGAATCCGATAAAGAACATCAACTGAAAAGGTAATGCTGCAATTTCCATAAAATATATTGCTGCACCAACACCGATTAAGCAATAACATGCAAGCAATAGCTCAATATATGTGGACGCTTGAATTTTTGTCTTAACTAAATATTTATTTTTTATTGTTGATTGATCTGTCTTCTTTTCGACATTGAATTTAGGAGTACGGACGAATTCGCTTTTTCTGCTCATTAATCCTTCGATAACCGCGCGTGTATTGTTAAGTGCAAAGCCCATACTTCCTGCCATGAAAAGAGGAAAGAGAGCAATCTTTTTTCTCCAATCAGCATGAACATCTTTCTGGGAGAACAAGTAAAACAAAAATGTACTTATGAACGCTACAACAAATATTGCCATGAAATTGAAGAAGTTCCAATACGGTCCCGCGTTCTTAATAAAGATAAGCGGAACATTTAATATCCCGGCAAGAAGAGTAAATGGAAAAACCAAATTGTTAGTTAAATTAAATGTTGCCTGCAGTTTTACGCGAAGCGGAATTTTTCCTTTCCAAACCATTGGAAGTAATTTCATTCCTGTTTCAATTGCACCTTTAGTCCACCGGAATTGTTGAGCTTTAAGTGCATTCATTTCTACAGGAAGTTCTGCCGGAGTTGTAAAATCGCGGAGGTAAATAAATTTCCATCCTTTTAGTTGAGCGCGGTAGCTTAGATCTAAATCTTCCGTTAATGTATCTGCGTGCCAATTGCCGGCATCTTCAATACATTCTTTAAGCCAAACACCGCCGGTGCCGTTAAACTGAATAAAGAATCCGGCTTTGTTGCGGACAGTTTGTTCAATTACAAAATGTCCGTCAAGTGCGAGTGCTTGTATCTTTGTTAGAATCGAATAGTCTTGGTTAAGATGTTCCCATCGAGTTTGCACTAATCCAATCTTATCATTAGTAAAATATTTTAAAGTCTTTCGTAAGAAATCAACCTTAGGAATAAAATCTGCATCGAAGATTGCAACATATTTTCCTTTGGCGAATTTCAATCCTTCTTTAAGCGCACCTGCTTTGAAGCCGAGACGATTAGCCCGTCGTACGTGCTGAATATCAAAACCTTCATCTTGTTTTTGTTTTACTACTTTTGAAACAATATCAACTGTTTCGTCAGTTGAATCATCAAGAACTTGAATTTCCAATTTATCTTTTGGGTAATCTATTTCACAGATGGCGTTGATTAATCTTTCTGCAACATACATTTCATTGTACATCGGCAGTTGGATAGTAACCAAGTCTTCATCGTTGGTTTCTTTTTGTAGATGGATGTTCTTTCTGTATTTATAATGATAGAATATCATTACGAATCCATGACTTCCGAAAATCAATATTATACATAGAGAGAAGATGTAAGTAAAAAGAATTATTTCATCAAATATCATTCAATAGCCTGTAATTAATTACCAATTTGAAACTACTCCTAGCAAAATATCTTCTGCGATCTTTTCAATAGCTATATCTATTGCTTGTTTGCGAACCGCTGTAATATCTCCGCCGACGGTATAATCGCCATAATTAGAAAAATTTCTATCGAAGATTTGCTGCTTCTTTACTAAATCTTTATAAACTACACGAACGCTAATTGTGATTCTTCTTGTTGTAATTTTTTCTCCTCCGGAAATGATAGCCGGTGCATCGCTAAGAGCCGTAATTGTACATTCTAAGAGAGCATTTGAATTCAGCCGGTCACTTACAAGCAAAGTATTATCATCAATAAATTTTTGAATTAACTGCTTGGTTAATTTTTGATTTAAGTCGAACTCACCTGATCCGCTTTTATCGGAAAAAATCGGAATCGCAATTGTTTTTAAATGAGAAGGAACAGATGCACCCGAAAATGAATAACTGCACGCAGTTAATCCTAACAGAAAAATTCCTACAAGAAACAAAATAATGTAACGCAAAAATTTAATCGAGACCATAATCCTTCAGTTTTCTATATAAGGTTCGTTCGCTAATTCCAAGCAGCTTAGCAGCTTTTCTTTTGTTGTGTTTTGTAAAATTAACAGCATTGATGATAGCTTGTTTTTCTATTGCATCGAGTGCTACAACTTCGTTTGGATTAATATTAATCGGAGTGCCAGTTTCTTCATTTTGATTTTTGGCTGCGATCTGTTTTAAATCTATCAAATCTTTTTTGATCTCAATTAAAGCCCGATAGATCATTTCTCTATCAAGTGATTCTGCGGAACGATTGAGGTGAACAGGTAAGTATCTGAAATCATCTTCTGATCGGGTTTCATTTAATAAAGGAGTAAAGGTTTCAGCATCTAAAATACCGTTTCTACTAAGAGCAATTGCAGTTTCGACTACATTTTTTAGTTCGCGGATGTTACCCGGCCAATTGTAGTTAACAAGAAGTTGTTCGGCTTCCTTTGTTATTTTCGGCTCCGTCCTTCTATTATTATAAGAATAGTTTTTCAAAAAATGACCAACCAATTCGAGAATATCTCCACGCCTGCTTCGAAGCGGCGGAATATTTAATGAAACTGCTTTTAATCTGAAATAAAGATCGTTACGGAATTTTTTTGTATCAACCTCACGCTGAAGGTCTTTATTTGTCGCAGTTATTATTCTAACATCAACTTTAGTAACCGTCTCGCTTCCAATACGCATAAATTCTTTTGTTTCAAGAACACGTAATAATTTCACTTGAGTTGTTAACGGCATTTCTGCAATCTCATCAAGAAACAGCGTGCCTTCATCAGCTATTTCGAAATATCCCTTTCTGTGATCAATAGCTCCTGTGAACGAACCTTTTTTGTGACCGAACAATTCGCTTTCCAAAATTCCTTCCGGAATTGCACCGCAATTTACACTAACCAATTCTTTACCGGAGCGGTTGCTGTAACCATGGATTGCACGTGCAAAAATTTCTTTACCTACGCCGCTTTCACCGGTTATAAGAATTGAAATATCAGATTGTGCAACTTGCATAGTAATATCAACAAGATCGCGAATCTCCTGTGACTTACCGATGATACCGAATTTTTTCTGGAATTCTTCTACTTTCATTATCTATTATATAGTAAGAATAATTGCGCCCTAAAAATAAGTGTTTTTGGAACAACTTAAATGAATTTGTCTTGTTCTAATTAGTCAATAATGAGCTATTTGTGAATAGGGACGGTTCTTCCTTTGAGGTTGAATTTTTTTTCAAGAAGAACTAGAACAGATTTAGATTCATCTTCTGTAGTAAAGCGGCCGACATTTACAACATTAAGAATACTGCCGCCGATATCTTTTGTTGTAATCTCGGTAAAATAATTTTCGCGATTTAATTGTTCGCTCAATTTTTTTGCATTCTCAACATTCAAAAAGGCGCCGGCTTGTATTGTAAAATTATAGATCTTGGTTTCCTTCTTTTCGGTTTGAATAGATTGAGAAGAAGTGATAACCGGCGGAGATGGTTGTTCCTCGATATCGGGAATTTTTCTATCCGCAGTTTTAATGTAAGGTGATTCAGGGAAATCTTTTTTTAATCTATCTAAATATGTTTCCGCTTTTCTATAATAACCGAGCGAATAATAATAAGAGAAGATCCTGTAAATGACCGCATCTGCATATTTGCATTCAGGATATTTTTCTAATACGGTAGAATATTTTTTAAGTGCTTCATCGCCGTCTTTTGTAAGAACCGCATCAAGAAAAATTACGGAAGGATCATTTGCGTTTTTTGTTTTTAGATCGCGAAGAATTGTTTCTGCCGATTTAATATTTCCATTTTCAATTTGTTGAAGCGCCGGTACAATATCTACTTCTTGAGCAACAAGGGCAGAGTAAAAAAATAATGATATAACAAAAATTTTTTTCATAAAGTCGCAGAAAAACTTGAAGTTATTTATTTTATTTCATGATCATGTTCATGATCATGATAATTAGTTAACCATGATTTCCTTTTCAACCACGTCAGCGAACAAAGTTGCAGATGTAGCGCGATTTATTCTCACTTCTACATAATCGCCTTTAACTAATTCATCATTCTTCGGTAACACGACAATTTTATTCGTATCTGTTCTTCCGGCAAGGAAATCATCCGATTTTTTACTACTGCCTTCAACAAGAATAATTTTTTCAGTCCCAATTTCCAACTGATTTATTTCGAAAGAAATTTTATGCTGAAGATCAATAATATCGTTGAGCCGTTTGGCTTTTACTTCTTCGGGAACATCATCAATCATATCAAATGCTTTTGTCCCTTCACGAGGAGAATACTTAAACATAAACGCTCCATCGTAACGAACTTTTTGAATGATGTCAAGTGTCATCAAATGATCTTCAATTGTTTCACCCGGGAAACCGGCAATGATATCAGTTGAAAAACTTACACCCGGAATTATTGTGCGCGCTTTTTCAATTAAGTTAAGATAATGTTCTATCGTATAAGTTCTGTTCATCAATTCAAGTATTCTGTTAGAGCCGGATTGAACAGGCAGATGAATATAGTTGCAAATATTTTGATGTTCGGCAATTGTGTAAAGAAGTTTGTCTGATAAATCCTGCGGATGAGAAGTAGTGAATCGAATGCGAATTGAATTATCTACTTTTGCCGAAGCTGCGAGAAGATCGGCGAAATCGTTTTTGTTATCAGAATAAGAATTTACATTTTGTCCAAGAAGAGTTACTTCGCGGAATCCTCTTGCTGAAAGTTGTTTTATTTCTTCAATAATTGATTCTAACGAGCGGCTTCGCTCTCGCCCTCGGGTGAATGGAACAACGCAGAATGTGCAAAATTTATCACAGCCGCGCATAACGGAAATCCATGCATTCAATCCGTCTTCACGATACGGAATAATATCATCATAAGTTTCTGTGCGGGAAAGTTTAACTCCAATTCCTTTTTCTCCGCCAAAAGCAGAATCTATAAATTCAGGCAACCGTCTATATTCATCCGGACCAACAACAAGATCAACAATTTTTTTCTCTTCGATCAAATTTTTTCGCAGGCGTTCTGCCATACATCCTAATATACCTATAACTGTTCCAGGTTTTCTTCTTTTGATACCGCGCAGATGTTCAAGTCGGGAATAAATTTTCTGCTCGGCATTATCGCGAATGCTGCATGTGTTAAGAAGAATTACATTAGCATCCTCAATTTCTTTTGCTAATTCATATCCTTGATTTTTCAAAATGCCCATTACCAATTCAGTATCAGCAAAATTCATTTGGCAGCCGTAAGTTTCGATGTATATATTATTTTTGCTCTTGTTCATGGTCTTTATACTTGTTCGTGATAGAAACACTATCAATAAAACGGGGGTGAAAAGTTATAAAGATTGGGTTAGATTTACAATATTATTCCCCTTTATGAATACATACGGCACTATCAGTATTCTGTTAATTTGTTATCTTTATATAAATGATTTAGTACTGAGAAAAAATTTATGGATATAAATCAGCTTAAAAAACTTGCCGCAGAAAAAGCTGTAGAAGAAATTTCATCGGGGATGGTAATTGGTCTCGGATCAGGCAGTACAGTTCAATTTGCCTTAGAAAAAATTTCTGAAAGAATAAAAAATGGCGAACTTAAAAATATTGTTGGTATTCCGAGTTCTTCAAAAACTGAAAAGGAAGCAATTCGTCTCGGAATTCCGCTTACGACTCTTAATGAATTGATAACCTTGCCTACCGGCAGGCAGGTTGAGAATGGAGAATGGAGAATTAAAAGTAAAAGATCATCCTCAATTCTCAACCTTGCCTGCCGACAGGCAGGTTCGCAATTCTCAATTGGTTTAACCATTGACGGCGCAGATGAATTTGATGATGAACTTAATCTTATAAAAGGCGGCGGAGGTGCGCTATTACGCGAAAAAATATTAGCACAAGCAAGTAAAAGATTGATCATCATTACAGACGAATCAAAACATTCCAAACATCTTGGAACAAAGTGGCCGGTGCCTATTGAGGTGTTGAAATTCTCTGTCGGTACAGAAAAAAAATTTTTAGAATCTCTCAATGCTAAAGTTGAACTAAGAAAAAATTCTGATGGATCTAATTACATAACGGACGAAAACAATTTTATACTTGATGCAAACTTTGGCAAAATAAGAAAGGTGAAAGAGCTTTCGGATATTTTAAATGATCGTGCTGGAATAGTGGGACATGGTTTGTTTATTGGATTAGCTGATCAAATTATTTGTGCTAAAGAATCCGGGATAGAGATTTTTACGGGAAATTCTTAAAAAATTGGTGTCCTCCTGTCTCTGTGATATACCTCCTAAAAAGATTTTTTCTTTAAAAATTATGTTGACAAGTAATATTTGAATTCATATTTTGTTGTTGTCCTTGGTAAGGACAAAGAAAAAATATAGTGAATATGCTCAAATTATCGTTGTTGTGTGTGATGAAAATAGATGAAGATCTATATTCATTTTATTTTTTTAAAGTAAAGTTGTAGATCAATTAACATAAGCATATAAAATAAATGAAGTTAAGTTTTTATCTCGACGGAGAGTGTGTGAAATTAAATAACAAAGTAATAACAAAAACAAAGGAGGATATACATGCAAGAACTCTTACCAACTTAAGGACGTTAGAGTTTTTAATGTGTGTGTGTAAAACTGAATTTGAATATTTAATTAATTAAGGAGTAACAAATGAATTTCAAAAACCTCTTAAAATTTAGTACGCTCGCCTTTCTTTTTACGATCGTACTAAGTTCATTATCATTCGCTCAGGTTCGATATTTGAACTCGACTGATGGTGATGACAGCTATACGGGAGTGAATGAGACTAATAGCCCTCTCGGTACTGGTCCCAAAAAGACCATTGAGGGTGCATATTCCGCATTCCCTACTAATAGTACTGTTTATATGAAGGCTGGCGAATATCATTACAATCAAATAACCGCAGTAGATGCCAATGGTGCTTCTGGTGGTAATGATGATAATGGTGTTCAGTTTGACAGTCCTGCTAAAAACATGACTTTTATAATCCAAACTTATAATAGTTCTAGCGTAGTTTATTTGAATGGAACTGTTGCGGGTGCTTTTGTAGTTAATGCCCCTGGTAAAACAATTAAATTCCAAGGCGCAGATCCGGCCACACAATCAGTAAGCATTAACAATGGCCCATTCTTTAATACAGCAACAAATGCTATTACTCTAACAGCAGGTACATTAGATGTTAGCGGTCTTCTTAGCTTTAATGTTGGTGGTTCTGTTACTACTATGACAAGAACGGGCGGTACCCTTGTTGGTTCATTTACTTATAGCGCAGCTGCTAGAACTATGTTATATAATAGTGCTGCAGCCGATGCACAAACATCAGGCGGTGAATTACAGACAGCATTGAGTGGCGCAAGTGATTTAAATATTGCAAAAACTGGCGGTTCATTAAGTATTACACAAAATCTTACAATGACAACCGGCGGTACATTAAGAAATACAGGTACAGGTTCTGCAACAATTTCCGGTACAGTTACAATTGCCGGTGCCGCTGCAGCTCCAAGTACAATCTCCTTAACAGGCACAGGTGCTTTAACTTTATCAAATACAGTTACAATCAGTTCACGGAATGAAACATGGGGAACTTTCATTAATAAAAACGGCGCAGGTACTTTAACTATAAGCGGCGCTCTTAATATTAACCATGGCGGTACTACCGGATCAGATTTAGATGACGGAGCCGCTTACGGTGCATGGGCTGGCGGTACAAATATTGTAAAGAATAATAATACTACTGGTAAACTATCTTTATCAGGTTTAATTACATTTGGTAAATATACTGACGGTGTACCAGCCGATTGGTATGTTTACGTTACATTATCAAACATTGCCGGTGCTACAACTGAAATTGGTAACACAACATCAGTTTGGTATGGCAAAATAGAAAATGATGGTGCGGCTGGTAAGATCAACTTGGTTGGCAATCTTACAATGAAATCAAATGCAGGCGCTTTAGTTGGTCCTCTTTCTAATAATTCTGCTAGTGGCATAATTGCACTTGGCGGAAATACACTAAAGATTGCAACGGCTGCTGCCGGCGCAATTAGAAATGCCGGTTCTATTACAAGTACAGCTGCTGGTTTGCTTGATTTTAACAACCCCAGTACTAGTGGTACAATTACTTTTTCCGGTACCGGTGCTGTTCCTAATATTCAAACAGACGGAACACAAAGCGTAGACATGACACCTACTACAACAGTAAACGGAAACGTTACTGTTAACGCTACAGCAGGTATATTAACCCTTAGTGGAGTAACGAGTCTTACCGGCAACATATCTTTAGTTGGCGGCCAGGCAGTAACTAATTTAGGCGGCATTACTGCTATTGGCGGTAATGTTTCTCTTACTCTTGGTACTTTAACAATGGGTGGCAATGCTACCATAGCTGGTTCATTAACATTGAGCGGCGGTACATTCGTAATGGGTGGCAATGTAACCTTATCAGGTAATTATGTTCAAAATTCCGGCACACTCAATTTTAACGGTGCTAATACATTAGATTGTAAACAAAACTTTACACGTACAACAGGTAATGTAACAAATGCAGCCGGTGTACTTCAATTTAGCTCAGGCGGTCAAGGTCAGATTCTTGCCGGCGGTGCTAACTTTAGAGTATACACCTTAACAATTACAGGTGTTGGAACCGGCGTTACTTTATCAACCGGTTCTGTTGAAGTTGTACGTGATTGTAATATTGCTGCAAATACAAGCTTACAACTTGCATCTTTAAATATTAATATGGTTGGCGCTGGTGGTACAATAACCAACGGCGGACAGATTTTCTCTTCAGGTTTAGGCAGTGTAATATTTTCAGGTCCTGATGCTGGTGGTGTTGGTACAACCGGATCAGTTTCTACAATTGGTGGAACAGGAAAATATTCAAATATTGAAATAAGATTAACTGACGCATCCGACGTTGTAACTTGCGCTGCCAATGTTGTTTCTTGGACAGGCAGATTAGGATTTACAAGAGGCGGTATTGATAACTCAGCAGGTGGCGCTCAGCTTAACCCAATAGATGGCGCTGCATCAATAGTTATTAATATGTCAAATTATGCAGCAACAGGTTTCCCGCAAGGTAAACCTTATGCTGGTGGTGCTAATTCATTCAATACTACTGGTAGTTTTGATGTGTTGAATGTACCTTATGATTTAACATATTGGGGAAATATTACAACTGGCGCTAAAGTTGCCGGTAATGAATTTAAAACTCTTTATGTTAGAGATCTTTCAGTTACTTCAACCGGTGCAACTGCAACAGATTTTGTTGAATTCGGTGCAGCTTATACAATGGTTGGTAACTTATCAATACCAGCTGGATCCCAGTTGAATTTAAATGGCAGTGTTTTAACTGCCTCAAAAACCGGCGCTGCTCATAATGTTGCAGGATTATTAAGTTCAACAGCTCTTGCTGATGCATTTACATTAACGGGCGACGGTACTGTTACTGGTAGCACTACTGCTGCAGATGTAGCTACAATTGAAAATCTAATTGTTAATACATCAACAGTATCTGCTGCATATACTTTCAACAATTTCCATGCATTTGGTAAAACAGGTACTACTTCAACATTTAATATGACGGCTGGTACAGCTACTCTTAATATGTATCAAACAGCGGCACCAGTTCCATCGCCTCTTTATAATTTTGTTCAATCAGGTGGAACTGTTGTACTTGCTAATAATGCAAGAATTTCAACCGGTATCGCTGCTTCGCAATTTTCTTTAACAGGCGGTACATTTGATTTTGCTAATTACAACTTGTGGTTCTCAGTTGCTGGTACCTTCTCTGCAACCGGCGGAACATTCTTAACTACCGGTGCAACTACTGGCGGTTATTTACAATTTAGAACAACAGGTGCTACATTTAATAGCGGTACAGTAGCTGTTCCGAGAGTTGACATTGACCCACTTCTCGCTGGTACTATCACCGTTACTTTAGGCGGTAATAGCGTTATCAGTGATATATTTAATAACAATATGACTACAAGTACTCTTGCTACAGGCGGTAATGTTTTAACACTCTCTGGTACTGGTCCTGTTAAACAATGGAACACTTCCGGTCTTTATACTGGAGCCGCAGGCTTGTTCTATATTACTGGTCCTGTAACAATGAATTTGGGTGTTGGTACTATCATTCCAAATCTTCAAGTTGATAACACTACCACCGGAACATTTACATTAGTTGATAATGACGGTGTAGCTGGAACAGTTCCTGACCTAACGGTAGGTCTTGGCACTGCAGGTGTATTTACAATGACTTCTGGTGTAATTAACATGCAGAACATTGACATTCTTTTAGTTGGTACTACAGCAGGTATTCCTGGTGATGCATTTAGTTACGCTGGCGGAACAATCAACGCTACTACACCAGCTGCTTCACTAACAACAGTTCCATTGGTAGATAATAGTTATGGCGAATTAACATTTGCTGCCGGTGCTGCTCAATCATTTAATACTGTTGCTGGGTTGGTCATTCCAAATCTTACAATAAATGCTGCTTCTCCAGTAACCTATACAGGTGGCGGAGTTGCTGGCGCACCAACTTTTACTGTTTCTAAGTATTTGAAACAGGGTGCAAATATTGTAATGGGTACTGCAGGTAATTTGGTATTTAGTGATGGTGCTTGGATTGAAATGGTTGCAGGTACAATGGATTTAGTTCCTGCTTTTGGTACAAGTATTAATTATGTATATAATACTGCCGGTGCATTTGTTACCGGAAAAGAATTAACAACCAGTGCTACTAAAATCCAACAATTCTGGAACGCTCCTGGTGGTGCTAATGCAGTAACTTTAAATGCTGCAACAACAGTAAATAATGAATTAAGATTAGTAAGCGGTAACCTTTTAACAACAGCCGTAAAAACAATGACAATGGCTGCCAATACATTGGTTACAAGAGTTGATGGTAAAATTAATGTGGCTGCTACAACGGGTGCAAACTTACTTGGCGGTCCGTATAACTTAACTTACATTAACACAGCAGCTACAACTACTCTTAGTGGAGAATACCCAACCACTAATACTATTCTTAAATTAACAGTAGCTACAAACATTGCTGTTCCTACAGTTGGTGGTGCAGCAGCTCCATTAGCGCTTCATGCTAGCAGATCATGCGGTGATTTCGAATTAGTTACAGATGGTGCAGCAGTACCACAAAACGGAACGCAATTTGATCTTGCTGGTTTTACTTTAACAGTTACCAATGTACCAACTGCTACATTAACACGCGGTGCTTTGGTTAGTTATGCAAATGCTGGCGGTTTTTATACTTATGGTACATTAGCAGTTGCAGGTACATTGACACAAACAGCAAATGCTAGCATTAAGAACGTTATTGTTACTGCAGCAACAGCAACTTTAGCTGGTTCATTCGGCACAGAAGACTATGAAGGTACTGGTGCAGCTCCTAACGTTTCTGCAACTTTACCAACAATGACAGTAACAGGTAATGCAACAGTTGCTGGATTCAATGGCAACTTGACGGTTAACGGTAATACAACAATTAACGGCGCTTACACAGGCGGTTCATTAGCAGCTGGTGGCAATGTTACAGTTGGTACAGGTGGTTCTTTTGCTGCTGCTACTAATTTAACATTCTTTGGTTCTGTTGATGCAACATTAACAATTCCAACTGCCGGTGCAACTGTTGGCGCAGTTACATTCAATAAAACAACTGGTACAATCTATAAAATTACATTAGCTGGTGGTAATCTTGCAGCTACAGGTACAGTAACATTCACAAACGGGTTGTTCATTGTTCCTGATCCTTTGATCTTTAACATTCCAGCACCACTTCTTGGTGGTGGTCAAGGATTTACACATGTTGTTGCAGCAACTGATCTTAGTCACGTTGTTGGTTTATTATCTAAGACTCTAAGAAACACAACTGGTCTTTTAGCTGGTGCTACAGAGACAAGAAGTGAATTCCCGATTGGTAGTTTAAACAGATATCGTAAGGTTGCATTAACATTCCCATCGCAATTTGGTGTACCTACAGTTCCAAACATTACAATAATTGCAAATCATGTAGATGCAAGCCCGACTGGTGCTGTTGAATTACCTATTACAAACGGTGTTGCTCAAGGTATTGATATAGCAAGATATCCTGCTTTCTACTGGAACATTAAAACATCTCCAACCAGTGTTAGCAATGTATTCTTCGATCTAGAACTTGGTGCTACCGGATTTTCAGATTATGATGATATTAACAACGTAAGAATCATCCGTCGTCATGGTACAAACACTGGTGCAGATCAATCTAACCAATGGTTATTCCAGGGTGATCTAGCTGCAATGCTTGCCGGTACATTAGTTTATGATAACGAATTAAATAATGGAATTCCTTCAATCATAAACAGAAACTCTAATGCCGGTTTAAGAAGTGGTGGAGCTATCTTTACATTAGGTCTGAAGTCTAATATGAGTATTAAAACTGCAATTCCAAAACAATACTTAGTTCTTTCTGCTGGTGTAAAGAGTTATTTATTGACAAATTTATTCAAAGGAAATATCGGTGTATTATCATACACAGCAACATCATCAAATAATACAATTGCTACTGTAGCTGTTGTTGGTTCATCATTAGCAGTTACACCGGTTGCAATTGGTGATGCTGTTATAACAGTTAAAGCAAGTGATGCTGCTAATAATGATTTCTTTGCTTACAGCTTTGCAGTTAATGTTGGATTGACAGATGTTGAAGGTGAGGCTATTCCGACAGAGTTCGCACTCTATCAAAACTTCCCGAACCCATTCAACCCGACAACCAATATTAAGTTTGCATTACCAAAAGAATCTAGTGTTACACTTAAGATCTATAACGTATTAGGTCAAGAAGTTGAAACATTGGTTAACAAAGTAATGAATGCTGGATATCATACAGTTGATTTCAATGCAACAAAACTCTCAAGCGGTATGTATATCTACAGAATCCAAGCTGGTGACTTTGTACAAGTTAAGAAGATGTTATTGATGAAGTAATCAGCAATTGGCTATAAGCTTTTAGCTATTAGCAAACAAAGCCCCGCCTATGGCGGGGTTTTGTTTTTTAAACATCTTTGGAATATTTGTTTGAAAGACATAAAGTATTCCCTAAATTATCTTTAGTAGAAAAAATGAACTAAAAACATTTTCATTTTTTTAGAAATACCGAATTAATTTTTAGGTGATTAATATGAAAAAATATTTTTTATTAATTTATTTTATGTCACAATGTTTAACCGCACAGTGGGTTGCAACAAATGCAGCTTTCCCGGGTGATATTAAATGTATAGCATCTTCCGGGACAAATATTTTTATTGGGGCATATAGCGGGGGAGTATATTTATCAACAGATAATGGAAATAATTGGTCTAATGCTTCGGCGGGATTAAATAATACTCTCATTAACTCGATAGCTGTCAATAACACAAATATTTATGTGGGTACTTACGGCGGTGGTGTGAACCGCCGTTCGACAGACAATGGAGCTATGTGGGAACCTGTTCTGAGCGGAATGGAGAGTAATAAAAATATTTATTCACTAGCGACCATAGGAACAAATGTTTTTGCTGGAACTGAAAGCGGAGGTGCTTTTATATCAACTAATAATGGTAGCAATTGGACACAAATTATAAATGGTTTAACTGATAACCGTGTTTATTCTTTTGCAGTCAATGGCGGGAACTTATATGCTGGTACATATTACGGTGTTTTTCATACTACAAATCAAGGTACTAATTGGACAGAAGTTAGCAATAACTTGAATATAAATATTCTTGCTCTTGCTATTAGTAACTCTAAGATTTATGCAGGTACTGCAGGCGGTGGTGTTTATTTGTCTGATGACAATGGTGGCGGATGGACAAACGTAATAAATGGATTTACCAATCAAGTTCACTTAACTATAAATGCGCTTGCAGTTAGTGGTTCCAATATCTATGCGGGTACTGTTTTAGGTGGTGTTTATTTAACTATTAATAATGGGGCAAGCTGGTCACAAGTGAACACTGGATTTCCAAATAGTATTACTATTTCATCTTTAGCCGTTATTGGTTCTTACTTATTTGCAGGATCAGGAGGCGGTTCTGGAGGAGGCGGTGGAATAATCTGGAGAAGACAATTGTCGGAGATGCAGTCAAATATTTCTGTAAAGAATGCAATTCCAAAACAATGGTTAGTTATATCTGCTGGCTCTAAGACAATTTCCTTAACAAATACTTTCCAAGGAAACATTGGTACATTATCATACACAGCACAATCATCAAATAATACAATTGCTACTGTAGCTATTGCTAGTTCAACATTAACAGTTACACCGGTTGCAATTGGTGATGCTGTTATAACAGTTACAGCAATTGATGCTGCTAACAATGATTTCTTTGCATACAGTTTCCCTGTTAATATTGGTTTGACAGATGTTGAAGGTGAGGCTATTCCGACTGAGTTCGCACTCTATCAAAACTTCCCGAACCCATTCAACCCGACAACCAATATTAAATTTGCATTACCAAAAGAATCTAATGTTACACTTAGGATCTATAACGTATTAGGTCAAGAAGTTGAAACATTGGTTAATAAAGTAATGCCGGCTGGATATCATACTGTTGATTTCAATGCTACAAAACTCTCAAGCGGTATGTACATCTACAGAATCGAAGCTGGTGACTTTGTACAAGTTAAGAAGATGTTATTGATGAAGTAATCAGCAATTGGCTATAAGCTTTTAGCTATTAGCAAACAAAGCCCCGCCTATGGCGGGGTTTTGTTTTTTAAACATTACTTACATCTTAGAAATATGAAGTGCAGTCTTAAAAATTAATTTCGTAATTGCCTCTAAAAGATTTTGATTTAGTGTTTCGGATTTATCGGAGAGCATGTGGAGATGTTTATAGCTATTTGTTGTAACAAAGTATAAAGTTTGTATTCCCTTTTCGAAGAATGGTTCTGCATCAGCACCGCCGCCCTTCCATGTTCTTGTTACTAAAAGTTTATCGTTCTCGTTATCAATCTGTTTTGCAATGTTCCAAAGCGCTTGTGCACTTTCTCCGCCGCCTATCTGAATACTATCTCCATAACCGACACAATCAAGATTTACCATTGCTTTAACTTTTTCTTTTGAGAATTTCATATTTTCTGAAAAATATTTTGAACCGTACAATCCCTGTTCTTCACAAGCGAAAAAGACAAAAATTATTGAACGCTTCGGTTTTTCTTTAGTGTTAGAAAATTCACGTGCAATTTGAAGTAAAGCAGCCGAACCTGATGCGTTATCGTTAGCGCCTGGGAAATAAATTTTACCCGCTTGACTACCAACATGATCAAGATGCGCACCGATAATCAAATACTCGTTCTTTAGATCGGGATCGCTTCCTTCGATTATTCCAACAACATTTACTACTTCTTTTTCTTTTTCATATTTAGTGTGAACTTCAAGATCAACTTTTGGAACGAGCTGAATGGAATATGGTTTTTTTGTTGAATCAATTAATGTCTGCAAATCTTTTAATGTGCGGTTACTTCCGATAAATATTTCATCTGCAACAGGCAGATCAATATGTATTTCCGGAAAATTTATCATTTGTTCACCTTCGCCATGTATAACACTTCCAATCGGTCTCTGAGGTTCTGCATCGTTAGGAAATGAAACGAACAATATTCCAATAGCACCATGATTAGCCGCAACAATTGCTTTCTCACGCGGATTTCCATTTGTAAAATTTTTTCCGTCAATATTCCATTTTGGATTGTACTTAAATGCTAAAACAATTTTTCCTTTAACATCTATTCCGGAATAATCATCATAACCCAACTCAGGCTGAGATAAACCATACCCGCAAAAAACTACGGAAGCTATAAACTTTCCCGCACCGGTAAATCCACGATAAGCGTAATCATCACCAATTTTATAATTGGTCGTCTTTCCATCTTTAATAATAGAAAAATGTTCGGGAGCTAATATTTCATTGTATTCAACTTTTAATTTTTGAAAATAGTTATCATCACCGCCGGGTTTGAAATTTAACTTGGCTAATTCTCCTGCTATAAAATTCGCAGCTTTGGTGTAACCGTCGCTTCCCGACAGTCTTCCTGCAAGTTCTTTGCTTGCCAAGTAATTAACAGTTTTCATTAATTCTTCTTTTTTGATAGCACTAACTCCACTTGATTCTTGTGCGCTAAGAAATAAAGAAGGAAGGAATACAAATGCTAATATGGCTGCTGGTAAGCGGAAATATTTTTTCATGATATATCCTTTGATTTTATTCATAAGTTGTAACTCTTCAATGAAGCTGTCAAACGAGAGTTCTTATGGAAAATTATAAATAATATTTTATGAATAAAAAAGGAGATTTGCCTTCAAGCTTTATCGTACCATGGGAACCAATCAACATGATTGTGTGCTTGTTGTAAAATGTAAGGACTTTTTTCGTTGATAAGACTGTTAGGATTTTTATTTTGTGATATCATTAAATAATACTTCTCAGATTGATCGTATAACTTTAAATATTAATAGTAGTTGTTATGAGTGTTGTTTACGACCTCTTGTAATTGAACCGACAACAAGTGCAAACAAAGCTGAACCAATTATCGACCAAATAACGGGAAAGTCTTTTCCTTGAATACTAATAGTATAAAACATTGGTAATTCAAGTTCTTTAGCAATTAATGGACCGAGCCAGGCGCCGACAAATCCAACAATTATTGAAACAAAACATCCACCCAAAGAATAACCTGCAAGACTTTGACCGATTGCACCGCAAATGGAAGCAATCAACAGAAGAAGAAGAAATCCAAATAATGACATATAAACCTCGATGATGTTCTACAAAATTAATCTAAACAAAAAAATATTAACAATAAAGTTGTGATTGATGATTTGTTCAACATGTTTCTATTAATTAAAATAATATTATTTTTGTAATAACCAACTTAATATTAATAATATTCAAATTAATTTTTGATTAAGAAATTAGAGGAGAATATGAAAAAAGTATCATTTATTGTTTTTGCATTAATTGTTATTCTTACGACAAATTTAATTGCTCAAGATAAATCAGAAAATACAACACCTAAATTTGATCCGGCAAGAGATTCTTTTAAGGATTTGAAAGAAGTAATAGTTGATGCGCAAACTACAGGTAAAAGAATTTTGCTTGATGTTGGAGGGGAATGGTGTATTTGGTGTCATCGTTTAGATGGATTTTTCGATGCACACCCGGAACTCAAGAATTTTATGCATGATAATTTTGTGGTGCTTAAAGTAAATTGGAGTCCGGAAAACAAGAACGAAAAATTTCTTTCTCAGTATCCAAAGGTAGCCGGGTTTCCGCACATATTTATTCTAGAAATTGACGGAAAGTTTTTATTCTCTAAGAATACGGGCGAGTTAGAAAAAGAAAAATCTTATGATGCAGAAAAGATCATGAATTTCTTAAAAGAATGGGCACCAAAGAAAGAAAAATCATAAATAAAAAAAAGGCACAAAAATAGTTTGTATCGCTTGTATGAAGTCATGATTCGGGGCTAATGGGAAAATATTTTTAACTATCTCTTTAAAATAAAAAGTCACGAAGCAAGTTTACACATTTTGGAATGTACAATTGAGGAAACGCTATCTGCTTAAAGTTTTAATCTTTTCAGTAATCTTGGATTTGGGGTTATTCCTTTTGACCGCATAAGATCTACTTGTTCCTTTGCTTTTTTGTAATCTCCAAGCTCATTATATGAATATCCAAGATAGTTATAAATATCGGTGTACGTAGGATTAAGTTCGAATGCTTTTAAAAAATATTTTATTGCGTTCTCATGTTTCTTTGTTAGAAAGTAAACATAACCAAGATTATAAAATGCGTCATCGTATTGATTATTGAGACCTACAGCTTTATTGAGATCATCTATTGATTTATCATAATCTCCCAAGAAAATAAATGCAAGCGCCCTATTATTATATGCTATAGGATTGTCAGGATTAATTTGTATCGCCTCATCATGATATTTAATGGCAGTTCGGTAATCCTTCTTCTCCTGGTAGGCAAGACCTAAATTATCATAGGCGAGATAGTATTTGGGATATTTGGCTATTACATTTTTGAAATCGTTAATGGCCAGATCAATTTCGTTGTTATGCAAATA